>DATBYN010000426.1:0-15069 GCA_036513695.1 Bradyrhizobium sp.
CGCGTCGGTTCCCTGCGGGTTCGACGCGGACGGGCTCCCGATCGGGCTTCAGATTATCGCGCCTTGGCTCGACGAGGACCTGATTGTGCGCATCGCCGCCGCGTTCGAAGCCGCGCGGCCCTGGGCCCGGTTTCGTCCCCGTATGTCCTGACGGGCTTCTATCGGCGTCGTCCATCGACAATGGCAGTTCCTTGCCGAGCAACAATTCGTCGTCGAGATTGAGGTAATGCGCCAGATAATCGTGCAGCGCGCTCGCCGCCTTCGATGTCGCATGCGGCGATTTGTAGAGCAGCAGATCAACCTTGGGCAGCGGCGGCAGCCCTTCCGGGGCGCCGATTTCGCGCATGTTGCGCACCAGCGCTGAGCGCCCTAGCACGGTCACCGCCATGCCGGCAAACGCCGCGGCCTGCAAGCCCGAGACGCTTTGGCTGACGCAGGCGATGCGCCATCTCAGCCGCGCGGCTTCCAGCTGCTCGATCGCATGGTCGCGAAGAAGATTGCCCGGCGGCAATAGCGCGAGCGGGATCGGCTTTTCGTTGTACGCGGTGGACTGCTCGCCGGTCATCCAGATCAGTTGCTCCTGCCGAACCACCTGTCCGCCGGTGAAATCGTTCATGCGGGTCACTAGCGCAATATCGACTTCGCCGCGCTTCACGCATCCGACCAGCGGCGTCGACAGCGAGCAGTTCAGCTCGAGCTGAACGCGCGGAAAGGCTTTGCGGAATATTTTCAGGATCGCCGGCAGCATGAAGGCGGCGTAGAGGTCGGGCGTGCCGAGCACGACGTGGCCTTCGATGTCGGGGGAGGCGAGTTGCGACAGCAGTTCGTCGTGAAAACCGAGGATCGAGCGCGCATAGCTCAGCACGGTCTCGCCTTCCGCCGTCAGGAACAGCCGGCGGCCCTCGTGGATGAAGATGGCCTTTCCCGTGAGTTCCTCGAGCCGCTGCAGTTGCAGGGTGATCGCCGGCTGGGTGCGGCCAAGCCGCCGCGCGGTCTCTGTGATGCTTCCGGTCTCGACAACCGACATCAGCGAGCGCAGCATCCGAATATCGAGGTTAATAAGGTTCATTGCGTCACTCACGGTCCGGGTCCTGCGTTTTCCATGCAAGTTTCGTGCTGCGATGCCGAAGGGAGCATGTGCCGATGAAACAGGCTTTGGTGTACAAGGACCGCCACGCTGCTCGCAAAAAGGGCGAGGCGCCACCTCAAACATGGGTCGCGAGCTCAAAGGCTGTGATGAGGCGCCCTCGGCCGGTATCGGGATCACGATCACCGAGGCGGCCCGCCTTGGGGGTGATTTGCGCTTCGGCTTTGCCGATGCCCTCGCGGCTTCGATCTCGGGCTCGATCGATCCCAAGCTCTCGTAGATTTCCCGAAGGATCGTCTTGAGGCGAGCGACCTCTTCTTCCCGGTAATTCGACACGGCCACGTCGGCGAAATGCACCGCGATCGGTATCAGCTCTTCCACGAGGGTTTTGCCTTTCGCGGTCAGATTGATGGCAACGGTTCGTCCATTGTCTTCCAGCGGGCTGCGCGTCACCAGACCCTTGCGCTTCATCTCGCCGATTAGGCGAGACAATGTCGGAATCTCCGTCGTCGTCACGCTGGCGAGATCGCTCAGCCGCTGATCGCCTTTTTCCCAGAGCGCGGCCATCACCCGGTACATCGGCAGCGTGACGTCGAACGGCGCAATGCGCCGCGAGAACAGCTCCCCCATTCGCACGCCGACCCGGTTGCGCAGATACGGAAAGGAATTCGAAAGTCTGTACAAGGCCTTGGGCGCCGACAAGCCGCAACAATTGGGCGCCGACAATCATCGGAACGGCGCCCGCTTCGGAGTGAGCTACCGGCATTTGGGGTCGGCAATCTCTCCGCCGACTTGGAGCGTCATGTCGTTAAGGTGGTAATCAGGACGCGAAGCTCTCGCCGAAAGAATACGATTTGTTGCGTATCCTGGTGCAGCACACCGGTAAGGTGGTGACGCAGAATATTCTGCGCAGCGAGCTCTGGGACGAACTGGTCGACGCGCAGTACCTTCGGGTCTACGTCCGACAGCTGAGGCGAAAGATCGAAGTCGATCCTGAGCGCCCTCGGTTCGTTCTGACCGAGACGGGCGTCGAGGCTGGGCAAGAATTCGCCAGCCCGTCAAAGCTGCAGAAACTCCTTGCTAACACTGGGCGGTATTGTGGCAAAGATTCTGTTCCAAGCATCACACGGGCCGCGAGATAGAATTGTCTTCTGCGTGTCGAGATGCGCGAGAGATTCTTGCCCAGCCTCGTCGGTTATTGGCTTCGTGCTCCGGATGAGGTTGCCGGACCCATCGACACGTAGTCAGACAAAGCCTCGGCTGAGAATTGGTCGCGAATCGCGGAACAGACTGCGATCGGCGATCATCTCCGGCCGATGCGGAGCGAGCTATCGCTGCAATAGAGCGCAATCGACTATCGCGTGAGGCCAACGTCCGAACACGAGCCACATTTGAGAAGGTCCGCTCCTGGCGCAAAGCCGCCGTTGAACTCTATTTAAATGCCCATCAGTTTGGCGGCCGTTTGCTGAAGCTGCCCAACGCTTGTTCAAGATGGACCGGATGAAACGGCATGTGGTGCCTCGCACCGCTGACGAGGCGCCATGCCCCTCTATACCGAAGTGGTGGAGTAGCCGCGCTTGTGAGATTCAACTGCTCCGATTTATCAGAGACAATTGATCATGCTCGAACATTTCCCGTGCCGGGATCAGCAGTGACCAAATGTGGAAGTTGGGTATTAAATGGGATCTTTGTGCATCGACATACTTGAAGGATGAATCTCATTTAGAAGCAGGCTTCTAGCGATTTCCTACGTTCGGAAGGGGTATGTAATTGGGGTTAGTTCCTCATTACAGATCGTGATAGGCGCCGAAGCGTCATGCAGTTGCCTTCACGAAACTCCAAGATCACATTGAGCCCGGATTCCGAATCGATATCTATCTGGGCCAGATCATCTCACGCTGTGGTAACTGCCGGACTGGCACATGTCACTCCACAGCTTCCTCCAACGGGAGCTATAGTGGAGGTCGCCGTCATCCCAACAACCCATCACGTGCGCTCAAATATCCGCTCGACTAGCATTTCTATGCCCAGCGCCATCTCATCGAATGCTGCTTCTCAAAGCTCAAGCAGTTCCGCCGCGTCGCAACCCGCTTCGAAAAGACCGCTCGAAATTACCGCGCCGTCGGTGACGATTCAGCCAGCCGGACTCTCGGTAGATACGCTGAGATACACGGCGACCACCAAGTTACAATTCCTCGTCGCGGCCGGCACGGGTCCGACGGGCGCAGCCTTCTACTATCTCACCGCGGCGTCGAGGCTGACCGGCGCGGTGCCGGCTTCGATGTCCCGAAGCAATTGCAGCAGTCTGGCGCCGCCCTCTAGCAGGTCGGCCTGGATCGACCGCTTCACCGCGTCGGAGTCCCCCGCCTCCAGACCGTCGATCACGTTCAGATGCTGGTGCCGTCCCGGATAGGTCGGGGTCGCGTGCGGGTACAGCATGTTGAGCATGGGGCCGTTGCGAAGCCAGATCGTCTCGATCATCTCCAGCAGTTCCGGCGCGTCGGCGGCCTTGTAGATCGTGTGGTGAAACTGCCAGTTCACCTGCACGGCCTCGCGCCAGTGTCCGCCGCGCTCGGCCGCGACCAGCGCCTGATGATACTTCTTGAGGCTGGCAATGTCGGTCTTGGAGATCCGGGTCGTCGCGCGTTCTGCCGCCAGCCCTTCGAGCAGGATCCGGATGCTGCGCAGTTCTTGATATTGCGATGAACTCAGGCGCGCGACCTCGATCCAGCGGCTTGCCTGCATGCTGAGAACGCGCGCGCGCACCAGTTGCATCAGCGCTTCCCGGATAGGCGTCTCCGAGACGCCCATCGTCTCAGCAAGTTCGCGGATCTTGAACCTATGGCCGGGACGAAAGCGGCCTTCCATCAAGGCGAGCCGCAGGTCCTGAAACACGCGGGCCATCAGGTTGTCGCGGCCGACCAGGCCGACAGCATCATTGGACATCAAGGCTCCTGCTTCCATCCCGATCCCGATGACGACACGAGCAACCGACATATCTCGTGCTGGCCATGGAAGTCCGCAGGCTGTCTTTGCAAGGCTCAAAGAATCGGCAGCACTGTATCGTGATATATCATATATGGCGTCTTGACCGCGATGATATATCATATATTGAAATGACGGTACAGCGGCGCAAGCCGACCCGACATGAGGGAAATGCGATGGCACCTCGCGCGACACCCAGTGTCCTTTCGTCCGACGAGGCCGCGCTGCGCGCGCGCGCCCTGCGCGTCATTCCCGGCGGCATGTGGGGGCATATGAATGTAGCCCGGTTGCCGCCCGGCTACCCGCAATTCTTCCGCCAGGCGCGCGGTTGTCATCTCTTCGACGTGGCGGGCAAGGATTACATCGACCTGATGTGCGGCTATGGGCCGATCGTGCTCGGTTACGGCGATCCGGATGTGGAGGCTGCGGTCGCAGAGCAGCGCAGCCGCGGTGATCTGATGACCGGGCCGTCCGAATGCATGGTCGAACTGGCGGAGCTTGTGGTCGAAACCATTCCGCACGCCGACTGGGCGCTGTTCGCCAAGAACGGAAGCGATGTGATGACCGCGTGCGTGACCATCGCGCGCGCGGCTACGCAACGGCGCAAGGTGCTGGTGGCGAAGGGTTCCTATCATGGCGCGGCGCCCTGGTGCACGCCGTCGTTGGCCGGCGTGACGGCCGAAGATCGCGCTCATATCCTGCACTACGAGTACAACGACGTCGCCAGCCTGGAGCGTGCCGCCGATGAGGCCGGCCGCGATCTCGCGGCGGTGCTGGTGACCGCGTTTCGCCATGACGTGAAGCGCCATCAGGAGGCGCCCAGTGTAGCGTTCGCGCAGGCGATGCGGCGGATTTGCGATGCGGCCGGAGCGGCACTGGTTCTCGATGATGTTCGCGCCGGATTTCGCATCCATTTGGGCGGCAGCTGGGAGCCTTATGGTGTGCGGCCTGATCTCTGCGCCTGGAGCAAGGCCATTGCCAACGGACATCCGCTTGCGGCCGTGACCGGCAATGATCGCTTTCGACAGGCGGCACAGCAGGTCTATCTCACGGGATCGTTCTGGTGCGCGGCGACACCGATGGCGGCTGCGGTCGCAACCATCAAGAAGCTGGGCGCGACCGGCGCCATCGCCAAGATGGAGGCCATGGGCGGACGGCTACGCGACGGGCTGGAGCAGCAGGCGCGTGAGTTTGGTCTGCCGTTGCGGCAAACCGGACCGGTCCAGATGCCTCAGATCATGTTCGAGGACGACGCGGATTTTGTACTCGGCAACCGCTTCGTTCTAGAGATGCTGCGGCGCGGCGTCTACATGCATCCCTGGCACAACATGTTTTTGTCCGCGGCGCATCAGGCCGCCGACATCGATCGTGTCCTGGAGGCGACCAACGAAGCGCTGAGGCTGGTCGCGCAATCCGCCGACCGGCGCCAGCCGGCCGGAGCGGTTCAGTGAGTGTCGCCCCGCATCGCGCCGAGCCAAGCGGGGATCGCCAGCCCGCCGAGCGAATTCACGACGTTGCCGAGCTGCGCAAAATTGCGCGCGAGCTGCGCCGGCGGGTGATGCGCCTGGTGGCGCCGACCGGCCAGGGCTATGTGCAGCAAGGTCTTGGCGCCGATTGATGTGCGCGCCCAACAACAGGAAGACGGTTGTCATGTCAGGCTTTTCGGCAATGCTTCGTTTGGTCGTCCTCGGTGTAATAGGCTTGGCGATTCCTCCTCTCTCGATCGCCGCGCCGGTCGACGCTGCCGAACCCCATCGCGGCGGCAGCCTCGTCTACGCTTATCTTTCGGGGCCGGGGACGCTCGACCCGCATGTCGCATCGAGCATGGTCGAGCTCGAGGTGATTCATCACATCTTTGAACCACTTGTGGCAATCGACGGTAACTACAACGCCAAACCGGTTCTCGCCTCGAAGGTCGAGACCAGCGCCGATGCCAAGGTCTTCACCTTCACGCTGCGTAAGGGCGTGAGATTCCACAACGGCAAGGAAATGACGTCAGCCGATGTGCTGGCCTCGCTCGAGCGTTATCGCAAGGTCAGCCCCAATGCGTCTGTGCTCGCCGATGTCGATGGTTTCGAGGTGCCCGATCCGTACAGCTTCGTAATCCGCCTCAAGGCGCCCAACGCCGTATTCATCGACGTGCTGAAATCGCCGGTCTATCCGTTCGAGGTCCTGCCCGCCGAGCAGAAGGACAAGGCGGCGCGCGAGATCGATATCGTTGGAACCGGTCCATTCATGCTGGGCGAATGGGTCAAGGACAGTCACCTCGTCATCAAGCGTTTCGACGGCTATGTGCCCGACGAGAGCGCGCCGGGGCCGGATGGTTTGGCCGGGCGCCGGACCGTCTATCTCGACCAAGTCCGCTACAATTTCGTGCCGGAGGCGAATGCCCGCGTCGCTGCGCTGCAGACAGGTAATGCCGACGTCGTCGGCGATGTGCCCCGCGATCTCGCCAAGCGTTTCGACGGTCAGCTGAACATCACGACGCAAAAGATCTTTCCCTATTGCATGCAGGTGTTCGTGGTGAACACGCAGGCGCCGCTGACTAACAATCCGCTGATTCGCCAGGCGATCGAGGCGGTGGTCAATGTCGACGACATCAGGGGAGCGATGGGCCAGATCTCGCAGCCCGGCCACTCACTGGTCTACGCGTCGAGCCCTTACTATCAGGGCGATGCCATGAAACCTTATTACGACCAGCGCAATCCTGCCAAGGCGAAGGCGCTGCTGAAGCAGGCCGGGTACGATGGCGAGAAGATAGTGCTGCAAACCAATTCCAATTATCCGAACTTCCGCGACGCCATCCTGGTTCTGTCCGAACAGATGAAGGAAGCTGGGATGAACGTGGCGGTCGACATCGTTGACTGGACCACGAACGCCAGCAACATGCAGCGCGGCACCGGTGTCTGGAATGTCTCCACCACGGGTTACTGCTCAAATCCGCTGCTCGGGCCGCAGCAATGGAAGGTGATGTTCTACACCTTCCCGCATGTGAAGGACGATCATGTTCTCGATGCGGCCTATGACGCGTTCTACACATCGCTCGATCCGCAAAAGCGCATCGCGGCCTGGGCCGACATCGAGAAGCGCGTGCTGGAGCAGGCCTACATGATCAAGATCGCCGACATGGGCACGATGCGAAGTTACAACGCCGCCAAGGTCGAGAATTTCGAGCCTTATTATCTCGTTCATTTCTGGGACGTGTGGATGAAATAGCAGCGTCAACAAGACAGCCGCGCGCAATCGCAAGCCTCGTATCGGGTCGCTCATGTTTCGCACGATCTCAGTCCGCCTCATCCAGTCCATACCAGTCCTGCTGCTGGTCGCGGTCTTGTCCTTCATCCTGATGCATCTGCTGCCCGGAGATCCGGCGGTGGTGATCGCCGGCGCCGACGCCACGCCCGCGGCAGTGGAGCGTATCCGCCGCGAACTCGGCCTCGATCTGCCGATCTGGCAGCAGCTGTTATCTTGGTTTCTCAATCTGGGGCAAGGCAAGTTCGGCAGCTCGCTGGTGCTGAATCAGACGGTGCTCTCGGCGGTCGCAGAGCGACTGCCGGTGACGATGTCGCTTGCGGCGTTGTCGCTCGCCATCACCTTGCCGATCGGCATCGCGCTCGGCGTGCTGGCCGCGTATTTCCGCGGCCGCTGGATCGATGCAACCGTCATGGCGATCGCTCTGGTCGGGGTCTCGGTGCCGAGCTTCTGGATCGCGATCCTGTCGGTCATCCTGTTCAGCGTGACGCTCGGATGGGTGCCGTCGGCGGGCTATGCGCCGCTGCTGACTGCAGGTCCTGGCGCCTGGTTCGCCTCTCTAATCCAGCCGGCGACAGTGCTCAGCCTGTTTCAGATCGGCTTCTTGGCCCGCATGACGCGCTCGGCGATGCTCGATGTGCTCGACCAGGATTTCATTCGCACGGCGCGCGCCAAGGGCGTCAGCGAGTGGCGCACGGTCGGCAAGCACGGATTTCGCAACGCCCTGGTCGCGGTCGTAACGGTCGGCAGCATCATCCTCAGCCTTTTGATCGGCGGCTCGGTGATCGTCGAGCAGGTGTTCGCGCTGCCCGGCATCGGCCGCTTGGTGGTGCAGGGGATCCTTGCCCGCGACTACCCGCTGATCCAGGGCACCATGCTGCTGTTCGGCTTCGCCTTCGTGCTCATCAACATCGGCGTCGATATCGTCTACACGCTGGTCGATCCGCGGGTTCGCTATGACTGACGCGACACTGGCGGCGCCCGCCGTACCGATCCTGGCGGAACGCCGCCGTTTCCGCGTGGTGCGAAAGCTCGCCGCGCACCGGTCCTTCAAGATCGGGCTGGTGCTGGTCGTTGCTCTCGTGCTCTGCGCGATTATCGGCCCGTGGCTGACCGGAATCGATCCGACCACAATGAGTATTCGCTATCGCTTCAAACCGCCGTCCGCCCGTTTCCCGTTTGGCAGCGACCAGTATGGGCGGGATATTCTCACCCGCGTGCTCTATGGCGGTCGGCTGTCACTATCGATCGGATTTTCCGTGGCGCTGATCTCGGGCATTGCCGGCACGTTGATCGGCGTGACCGCCGGATATTTCCGGGCGCTGGATCCATATGTCATGCGGTTGATGGACGCGCTGATGGCCTTCCCGGCGATCCTGCTCGCCATCGGCATCGGCGCCGCGCTGGGCGCCCAGGCCAGCAGCATCGTGGTGGCGCTGGCGGTGGCCTATGTGCCGCGCACGGCACGCATCGTACGCGCATCGGTCCTGGTTATTCGCGAGATGGAATATCTGCAGGCCGCGCGGGTGAGCGGCGCGGGCGACCTACACATCATGGTCAAGCACGTGCTGCCCAACTGCCTCGGCCCGCTGATCGTCCAGCTCACGTTCATCTTCGCCTACGCCATTCTCGCGGAAGCGGCGCTTAGTTTCCTCGGCATCGGACCGCCGCCGCCAGCACCGAGCTGGGGCAACATCATTGCGGAAGGACGCGACTATTCGGTCGAAGCCTGGTGGGTGATGTTGTTTCCCGGTCTCGCGGTCAGCCTTGCTGCGCTCGGCATGAACCTTTTGGGCGACGGCCTGCGCGATGTGCTCGACCCGCGCCTGAAGATCGAGAACTGACATGACCGAGCAGGCTCTCCTCAGCGTTGAGAACCTCACGGTCCAGTTCCGCGGTGACGCCGGCTGGGTGAACGCGATCGAGGGCGTCGACTTTGCGGTCGGCCCGGGCGAATGCCTCGGCATCGTGGGCGAATCGGGCAGCGGCAAGAGCGTCAGTGCGCTGTCGATCCTCAAACTGCACAGCCGTGCCAATACCCGCTACGCTTCGGGGGCGGTTCGCTATGACGGCCGCGATTTGCTGACGCTGCCGAACCGCCAGCTGCGCCGCGTGCGTGGCGGCGAGATCGCCATGATCTTCCAGGACCCGATGTCCTCTCTCAATCCGGTGTTGACCATTGCCGACCAGATCATGGAGCCGTTGCGCCAGCATCAGGGGCTGTCGGCGCGCGCCGCCCGCCGCCAAGCCATCGAACTCCTGGAGATGGTGCGAATATCCGACGCGTCGCGCCGCATTGATGACTATCCGCACCGGCTGTCCGGCGGCATGCGCCAGCGGGTGATGATCGCCATCGCGGTGGCGTGCCGCCCCAAGCTGCTGATCGCCGACGAGCCGACCACGGCGCTCGACGTCACCATCCAGTCCCAGATCCTCGAACTGCTGCGCGACCTGCAGCGCGAGATCGGCATGTCGGTGATCCTGATCACCCATGATCTCGGCGTGGTGGCGGAGTTCGCACAGCGCGTTGTCGTGATGTATGCGGGGCGCGTGGTCGAATCCGCGCCCGTCGGCGCGCTGTTCGCGCGACCGATGCACCCCTACACCGAGGGCCTCATCAGAGCGGTGCCGAATCTGGATGAGGACGTGTACCGGCTGGCGACCATTCCTGGCAACATTCCCGATCCGTCGGCGTCGATTGCAGGCTGCCGGTTTAATCCGCGTTGCCGCGAGGCAGTCAGGTCCTGCATGGAGGAGACGCCGGCGCTTGTCAGCGCCGGGGCAGGGCATGTCGCGCGCTGTCCACCGCGCGTTGCTGCGGGAGAACCGGTATGAACGCGCCGCCCATTGTCGCCGTCCGCGACCTTGTGAAGACCTTTGCGGCGCGCGGCGCTCTGTTGCGCGCCGTCGACGGGGTCAGCTTCGATGTCAAGCAAGGTGAAACGCTGGGCTTGGTCGGCGAGTCCGGATCGGGGAAATCCACCACCGGGCGCATCCTGGTGGGGCTGGAGACGGCGACCAGCGGATCGGTCAATCTGTTCGGCCAGGAGATCTCGCCGGCCAGCGGCAAGGCAGCGCTCGGCGCGGTGCGCCAGCGCCTGCAGTTCGTGTTTCAGGATCCGCAGAATTCGCTCAATCCGCGCATGCGCGCGCAGGATGCGATCGCAGAGCCGCTCGACGTCGTGGGCGGGCTGTCGCGCGCCGCCCGCAACGATCGTGTCTGCGAGTTGCTGGAAATGGTCGGCCTGCCGCGTTCATGCGGTGATCGCTTTCCCCATGAGTTTTCCGGCGGTCAGCGCCAGCGCATCGGCATCGCGCGCGCGCTGGCGCTGCGACCCGAGTTCGTGATCTGCGACGAACCGGTGTCGTCGCTCGACGTGTCGATGCAGGCGCAGATCGTCAATCTGCTGCTCGATCTGCAGGAGCGGCTTGGTCTCAGCTATCTGTTCATCGCCCATGATCTTGCCGTGGTGCGGAGCATCTCGGCGCGGGTGGCGGTGATGTATGCGGGCGGCATTGTCGAGATCGCGCCGAAGCGCGAGCTCTATGCCGCGCCCAAACACCCTTATACCCAGGCGCTGCTTGCGGCCGTCCCCAGGATCAAGCCGAACAAGGCCCGTGCGGCAGTGGTCACAGGGGAGTTGCCGAGCCTGATTGAGCAGATGCCGGGCTGCATATTCAATCCGCGCTGTCCGTTTGCGTTCGAACGCTGCCGGGCCGAGAAGCCGAAGCTGCGCGAGATCGCGCCCGGCCATCTGGCCTCCTGCCATCTTCACGACACACCGACCTGACGGCTGCGGCCGCCTCTTGCCAATCTCACGGAGTATCTGGGATGACCGATCGCGATCTTCTCTTCATGCCGGCCACGGAAGCTGCGAGCTTGATCCGCAAACGTGCTTTGTCGCCGGTCGAGTATGTCGAAGCCGTCCTCGGGGCCATTGAACGGTCGCAATCGACGCTGAATGCATTCTCGCTCGTGACTGCTGAAGACGCGCGGAAGAAGGCGCGCGCGGCGGAGCAAGCTGTCATGACAGGCAAGGATCTCGGTCCGCTGCACGGCATCCCGATCAGCATCAAGGATCTATTCGTCACCAGGGGCGTGCGTACCGCGTACGGATCGGCCGTTTATGCCGACAACATTCCGTCCGTGGACGACGTTCTCGTCACACGCCTCAACGAAGCGGGCGCGATCATGGTGGGCAAATCCACCACGCCCGAGTTCGGCCACAAGGGCCACACCGATAGTCCGAGTTTCGGCGTCACCCGTAATCCCTGGAATCCTGAGCGGACCGCCGGCGGATCGAGCGGCGGTGCCGCGGTCGCGGCAGCGGCTGGACTGGGCCCGCTCGGTCTCGGCACCGACGGCGCGGGATCGATCCGCATTCCCGCCAGCGCCTGCGGCGTGGTCGGATTGAAGCCGACCACGGGGGCGGTGCCTTACGAGCAGGCTCCGGATTCGTTCTTCAACTATGCGGCGGCAGGTCCGTTGACCCGCACCGTCGCCGATGCCGCGTTGATGATGGATGCGCTGGTTGGTCCGTCCACGCTCGATCCATGGTCGCTCAGTGCACCGGCAGATGGACGGCTGCCACCGAGCGCCATTACCGAAGATCTATCGGGGGTGCGGATCGGATATCTGTCTGATCTCACCGAATGCAGCCCGGACGTCAAGGCCAACACGCAAGCCTCGCTCGCTGCGCTGGCGTCGCTCGGCGCTGAGATCGAAGAAGCCGGCGCCGGCATGGACTGGAACGCCAAATCCGCCCGGCTGATCTATCTCACCAATCTGCATGTAAATTTCGGCGACTACGTCGATACATGGCGCGACTGCATGGACCCCGTGCTGCTGCAGTGGATGGAGGCAGGCAGCCGCTCTACCGTCGCCGACTATCGCAAGGCGCAGGTTGCCCGTACGGCCCTATATCGCGGCGTGCAGAAGCTGCTGGAAAGCTATGACTTCCTGGTGACGCCGACCTTGCCTACCACCGCGATACCAGCTGATGCAGGCAGGACGGTCGACGCGCTGTTCAATCGCGGCTGGAATGCCTTCGTCTATCCGTTCAATCACAGCGGCAATCCGGCGCTGTCGGTGCCGAGCGGCTTCGGCGCGGATGGGCTGCCGACCGGCCTGCAGATCGTTGGCCGCTGGTGGAAAGATAGCGATGTGCTGCGCCTTGGCGCCGTGCTCGAGCGGGCGCGTCCCTGGGCGGATCGCCGGCCTCCGATCTGAGACAAGGCCCAGGTCTGCGCCAGCTTTTGAAATCTCTGCGATCGTGCCGATGTCGGGCCGTTCGGACACAACAACAACGGGAGACTAACCGTGGCCACTGCAGACGCTCAATCCTGCCTGCCTCAAACCAGAGGCACCGTCACGCTGCGCGGTCTCGAAGGGAGCGTCGACGTCCATCGCGATGCCTGGGGCATTCCGCATGTCCGCGCGCGCGGAACGTCGGACGCCTTCTTTGCGCAGGGATATGTCCATGCCCAGGATCGTCTCTGGCAGATGGATGCCGCCCGCCGCCGCATGCTCGGCCGCTGGGCTGAGTGGGACGGTGCCACAGGCATCGGAGCGGATACACTGGCGCGGCGGCTCAATGTGGCCGGCGCCTCGCAACGCGATTTGGCCGGTCTGTCGGCCGCGGCCCGCGCGATGCTCGAAGCCTATGCCAGCGGCGTCAACGCGTATCTCGCGATGGGCGCGCCACTGCCGGTCGAGTACAGTCTGGTCGGAGGGGAGCCCGAGCGTTGGGAGCCGTGGCATTGCATTCTTGTGATGCGTCAGCGCGGTTACCTGATGGGCTCGGTCTGGTTTAAGCTGTGGCGCGCCGCCGCATTGCGTGGCATCGGACCGGACAATGTGGCCAAGCTTCGTTACGACGACGGTGGCCAGGATCAGCTTTGCACGCCCGCGGGAGCGGAAGGCAAACGATGGATCGCGGCGCTGCAGGATCTGGCCCCGGCGGTCGAAGCGCTGGCGACGCTTGCAGGCGCGGACACCACAGATGGCGGCAGCAACAACTGGGCGGTTGCGCCATCGCGCACGGCGACCGGTCGGCCGCTGCTCGCTGGCGATCCGCACCGCGCTTTCGAGATGCCGAGCCTGTATGCCCAGTTTCATCTGGCCTGCGACGCGTTCGATGCGATCGGCTTCTCGGTGCCGGGGGTGCCGGCGTTCCCGCACTTCGCCCACAACGGACATGTCGCTTTTTGCGTGACCCACGCCTTCGTCGACATCCACGATCTGTTCGTCGAGAAATTCAAGCCTGGCAACGCCTCGCAATATCTGTTCCGGGACGAATGGCGCGACACCAGCATCCGCCGCGAGCAGATCGCGGTGCGCGATGGACCGGCTGTCGAGGTCGAGGTCGTCGCAACCCATCATGGTCCTGTGATCGCGGGCGATCCCCGGACCGGAGCCGCCCTGACATTGCGTTCGGTGCAGTTCGCGGACCTCGATCTGTCCTTCAATTGCCTGCTGCCGATGCTGCACGCCAAGGGCGTCGATGCGCTCTACGAGACGACGCGCGGCTGGGGCTTGATCGATCACAATTTGGTCGCCGCCGATACGACCGGGCGCGTCGGGACTCTGGTGCGCGCGATCGTACCGCGCCGCCCCAGGCTCAATGGCTGGCTGCCTGTCCCCGGCTGGACGGGAGAGTATGAATGGCAAGGCGTCATCCCCTGGGAGGACATGCCGCGCGCGTTCGATCCGCCCAGCGGCTTTCTGGCCACCGCGAATAACCGTGTCGTGACCGACGACTTTCCGGATTATCTCTGCACCGATTGCCATCCGCCGTATCGGGCGCGGCGCATCGCCGACCGGCTGGCCGAGCTTCCCGCCGCCACCGTCGAGGATATGAGCGGCATTCATTCCGACACCCTCAGCTTGACCGCGCTCGAATTCATTGCGCGCCTGACGCGGCTCCTGACCATCGAGGGACCGGCCGCCGGGTTGCGCGATCTGATTATCGGTTGGGACGCGCGCATGTCGGCCGATTCAAAGGCGGCAGCGGCCTATGCCCGGACGCGGCTCGAGCTTGCCCGCATCGTTCTCAAACGATCCGGCCTGAGCGCGGTTTCGCGCGATCCGGTTGCTCAGGTGTCGCCGGGCGTGGTGCCGCTCAACCAGGTCTGGTGGGCGCTGCCGTCGCTGCTGCGCAATGACGATACGACATTGCTCGGTGGCTGGGATTGGGATCGCGCGTTGGCCAATGCACTTGAGTGCGCGGCCAAGGCCGACAAGGGCGAGACATGGTCCGAGCTTCACCACGTGCGCATGGTGCATCCGCTGACTGCTACGTTTCCGCAAGCAGCCGCTCAACTCGAACCCGCGGGACTGCCAGTCGGCGGGGACAACGACACCGTGATGGCCAATGGATGTTATTGGACGTCCGGTCTCTCGGCGAGTTACGGCGCGGTCGGGCGCTATGTGTTCGATGTCGGTCGCTGGGAGAATTGCGCCTGGGCGGTCTTCCATGGCGCATCGGGGCATCCGGCAAGTCCGCATTACGCCGATCAGCACCCGGCGTGGGCGTCCGCCAAAATGGTCCCAATGCTCTACGACTGGAGCGTCATCGCGAGAGCAGGCGACAAGCTCGTTCTAGAGCCGGCCATGTGACGTTCGGCGACGCGGCCGTGTCTCGCTTCATGACCGGCCGCCCTACTCCAGCACATTTTTTCGCCGCGCGATATGCGTCGGTCCGACGCGTGCGGGAGCCTGCCAACCGAGCATTTTGCAATAAAAA
>DATBYN010000427.1:0-7721 GCA_036513695.1 Bradyrhizobium sp.
CCCGCGATCTGGATGCCGATTTCGTCGGTCGCTTTCGCCGTCTGCGAAGCCAGCGCCTTGACCTCTTGCGCCACCACCGCAAAACCGCGGCCGGCGTCACCGGCGCGCGCCGCCTCGATGGTGGCGTTGAGCGCAAGAAGGTTGGTCTGTTCGGCAACTGACGTGATCAGCTTGATCACGTCGCCGATCCGGCTGGCGGCCTGCGACAGCGCGTTGATGCGCCCATCGGTTTCGTCGGCCTGCTTCACCGCGCTCAGCGCCACGCGGCTGGATTCCTGAACCTGCGATGAAATCTCGCGCACTGAGCTTGCAAGTTCCTCGGTCGCCGACGCCACTGCTTGGACGTTGTTGGAGGCGTTCTCCGAGGCATTGGCGACCACGCTCGCGAGCCGCGTGGTGTTATCGGCATTGTCGGTCAGCGTCCGCGCGGTTTTTTCCAAGTCGCCGGAGGCCGCCGATAACGAGGTGATGATGGCGCGGAAGCGCTCGCTGGCTTGCGCGATGGTATCTTTGCGGGCCTGGCGGTTGGAACCGAAATAGACCGCGACGAGGTTTTCAGAGTCCAGCATGTTGGCCTTGGCGATGGCATTGAGCATCATTACTTTCTTGTCGCGTGCGGCCTGCGCGGCCTGGCCGAAGCGCGGCACCTGAACTTCGGTCTCGACCGCCTTCATCAGCTCCTTGGCGATGAACATCGGACGGCAGCCGACATACCATTGCGGCGCGACGCCGTTGCGCTGGTTGAATTCGCAAAAGCCCGTGATCGAACTGATGTAGGCGAGACCGAAATCGCCGCCGCTGATCAGGTCCCAGTGCTGCAGCTGCATGCGGACCGCTTCCTGCATCGCGCCGTCCTTGAAGATGCCGCAGCTTGGTTCGTGCTGCCGAACCATGTCGTAGAACCGCTTCAGGATGCCCGGCAGCGATTTGGCGAAAAACGGCCGCATCTCGCGCAGCGTCGCCCGCATCGGCTCATCGATCTCAAGCATATCGAGGCGGATAGCGTTCCAGTCGGGGGTCATCGGCGGCTCCGGCGCGAGGGTGAGGGCTAACGGCCCATTTTTATGTGCTTATGGTTAACGGACTCCGAATTTCTCAGTAGTTCCATTGAGTGGACGCGCGAAATTTTAACGCAAAAAGCCCCGGACGCGGGTCCGGGGCTCAGTGTTTGGTGCTTGGGCGGCGAAAGCCGGCTATCCCGCAGGCTTGCCGATCGTGACCTTGAGGGTGCCGATGCCGTCGACCCCGCATTCTATGCCGTCGCCGGGCGACAGCGCGGCGACGCCGGCCGGCGTCCCCGTCATGATGATATCGCCGGCGCCGATCTCGACCTGTTGCGAAAGCTGCCAGATGATCTCGGGCACGCTCCAGATCAATTCGGTGAGGTCGCCCTTCTGCCGCTCGGTGCCGTTGACCGAGAGCCAGATTTTTCCCTTGGCCGGATGGCCGATTTTCGAGGCCGGCTGCAGCGCGCTGCAGGGCGCGGAGTGGTCGAACGATTTGCCGACCTCCCACGGCCGCTCCTTCTTGCGCGCGGCGAGCTGCAGGTCGCGCCTGGTGAGGTCGATGCCGACGCCGTAGCCGTAGACGTGGTCGAGCGCCTTGTCGGCGGGAATGTTGAGGCCACCGCTCTTCATGGCGACGATCAATTCGACCTCGTGATGCAGATCTTTGGTCAGCGGCGGGTAGGGGATGGTGGCGCCGTCGCCCTCCAGCATGTCGGCATGCTTGGCAAAAAAGAACGGCGGCGCCCGCTCGTCATTGCCCATCTCGCGGATGTGCTCGATGTAATTACGCCCGACGCACCAGATGCGGCGCACGGGAAACGATTTGGTGTCGCCGGCAACCGGGATCGAAGCCTGCGCAGGGGCGGGAATGACGAAAGAGGTGGCGTTCATGAACACTTCTCGGCGGGTTTTTGGGGCGGGAAACTTAGGCCGTTAGCTTTACGCGGTTGCGTTGATCGGCGCCAGCCGGTATCGCGCAATAGCTTGCGTCCGGCTAAGCTGTTGCGACGAGGGCCTGGTGAAAATAAAATTGAGTTGTCGCGGCAGCGAAACTGAGCTCCCTACGGGCTCGTTCGGAAGCCTCTTGCCCGGAGTGGCCTTTGCCAAATATGCTCGGGTACAGGGAGCATTGGGGGACCAGGGTCACAGGAACGGGATATGCTGAAACAGCTTCTCGCGCCACAGTTTGTCGGCATTTATATCCTCGCGGCGTGCACTATGTACGTCCATTTCCGCGGTCGTGAGCGCCTTCGGATCGGGCGTCAGCTCGGCGATCACTCGACGTTCCTTGCCCCTTACAACGTGCTGATGTACGCGGGCTCGGCGGTGCCGAACGAGCCGGTGATCTCGGTTGACCACTTTCCTGAATTGGCAAGACTTCAGGACAATTGGGAGACGATCCGTGACGAAGCGGTGCGGCTGTTCGACGAGGGTTTTATACGGGCAGCAGCAACCAACAATGACTGGGGTTTTTATTCGTTCTTCAAGAGCGGTTGGAAGCGCTTTTATCTCAAATGGTACGACGACTTTCTGCCGTCGGCACGCGCGCTGTGCCCGAAGACAGTTGAGCTACTGAACTCGATACCGAGCGTCCACGGCGCCATGTTTGCATTGCTGCCGCCCGGAGGAAAGCTTGGCGCCCACCGTGATCCGTTCGCCGGCTCATTGCGTTATCACCTCGGATTGATCACCCCCAATTCGGACAAATGCCGAATCCTGGTCGATGGCGTGCAATGCGTTTGGCGCGACGGGCAGGCTTTCATGTTCGACGAGACCTTCATTCACAGCGCCGAGAATGCGACCGATCAAACTCGAATCATCCTGTTCTGCGATGTTGAACGGCCGATGAAGTACGCCCCTTTGACTGCGATCAACCGTTACGTCAGCCATCACATCGTCAAGGCGTCTGCTACCCAGAATGTGGACGGCGAGCATGTCGGCGTGCTCAACAAGGTGTTCGGCTGGCTCTACGAGATCCATTTGGCCGGACGCCGCGTCAAACAGTGGAACCGCAGAGTCTATTACGCGCTCAAATATGCCCTGACCCTTGCCGTTCTTGGCCTCATAGTTGCATCCGCTCTCAGGTGATGATTATGCGGTTGCGCTGATGGGCGCCAGCGCCAGCGGCCCGGTCTCGCGATGTTGCAGACGGAAGAACGAGGCATAACGGCCGCCACGGCGCAACAGATCATCATGCCGTCCGCGCTCGACGATTTCGCCGCCCTCGACCACCAGGATGGCGTCGGCGTGCATGATGGTGTGCAGGCGATGGGCGATGACGATGGTGGTACGGTTCTGGCAGAGATGCTCGATCGCCTCCTGCACCTGCTTCTCAGACTCGGAATCAAGCGCCGCAGTCGCCTCATCGAGCAGGATGATCGGTGCGTTCTTGAGCAGCGCGCGGGCCACCGCGACGCGCTGGCGCTGGCCACCGGAGAGTTGTGTACCGTGCTCGCCGACTGGCGTGTCATAGCCGAGCGGGAAGCTCATGATGAATTCATGCGCGCAAGCCGCCTTCGCGGCCTCGATGATCTCGTCTTCCGTCGCGCCTTGCTTGCCGAAGGCGATGTTCTCGCGGATGGTATCGCGGAACAGATAGACATCCTGGCCGACATAGGCGGTCTGCTGGCGCAGCGACCGGCGCGATACCGCGGAGATTGATTGGTCGTCGATCAGAATGTCGCCTCGGGTCACCTCGTAGAAGCGCAACAGCAGTGCCAGCACCGTCGACTTGCCGCCGCCGGAGGGACCGACCAATGCCGTGACCTTTCCGGGTTCGGCAACAAAGCTCATGCGGTTGAGCACCGGCTCGTTGGCGCGGTAGGCGAAGCTGACGTCGCGCAATTCGATCCGGGCATCGGATAGTTTCAGCGACGGTTTGTCGTCGTCGGATCGTTCGCTGGCGGGACTATCGACGACTTCCAGCAGCATCCGCGCGCCGACCAGATTGCTGTTCAACTCGATGTTGAGCCGCGCCAGGCGTTTGGCGGGCTCGGTCGCCAACAAAAAGGCCGACAGGAAAGAAAAAAACTGCCCTGGTGTTGCGGCCAGCGCCACGACGCTATAGCCGCCGTAGAGCAGGCAGCCCGCGACCGCGAAACCGCCGAGCATCTCCATCAGCGGGTTGGAACGGTTGGAGACCCGCGCCATCTGGTTGGCGTTGCGCTCGACAGCTGCGATGCTGGCGTCGATGCGCTCGCGCATGGTCTGTTCGAGCGTGAACGCCTTGACGGTGCGGATGCCCTGCAGTGATTCCTGCATGGTCTCGAGAATGTCGGCGGTACCGGTGAACTGGGTGTAGGCCAGTCCCTTGATTCGCTTCACCAGCTTGCGCAGCACCAGCATCGCCGGCGGCGTCACTATCAGTCCCAGCATCGACATGAACGGATCCTGCATCACCATGACGACGGCGAGGCTGATCAGAAGCAGCAAATCCCGTCCAATCGCGTTGATCAGCGAATTGAGAACGTCGGTGATCGATTTCGCGCCCGCCGTCAGCCGGGCCAGAAATTCGGAGGAATGCCGCTCGGAAAAAAATCCGACGCTTTCGTTCATCAGCTTGGCAAACAGCGCCCGCTGATTGTTGGCAAGGATGGCGTTGCTGATCTTGGAGAGGATCACGGTGCCCCCGTAAGTCGAGGCACCCTTAATCGCGAACAGCACGGTAATCACCAGTGACCAGATCACGATGCCGCGGACGTTCTTGTTGATATAGGCCTGGTTGATGACCTGGCCGAGCACCCAGGCCGATCCGGCCGTTGCGCCGGCGGAGACGCCCATCAGCACGA
This sequence comes from Bradyrhizobium sp., assembly GCA_036513695.1. GTDB lineage: Bacteria > Pseudomonadota > Alphaproteobacteria > Rhizobiales > Xanthobacteraceae > Bradyrhizobium. The sequence goes on from DATBYN010000427.1 coordinate 4,796, forward strand.
GCGCAAGCAGATAGCGCCGCCAATAGGTCACCCCTTGTTCCATGACCAGGCGGCGAATCAGGATCACCGCCCCGTAGGGGTCGTCAGTAATTTTCTTCGGAAACGGGGCCATCCGCGCTCCATGGACGGCGGTGGGCGGCGAGCCGCCCGCGCGTCAGGTTGATGCGAATGCCTCCTTGCCCGCTAAATCGTGGTTTTTCAAGCCAAATCAGGGCTTGCGTCGAGCCGGATTTTAGGCCGATACCGCGTGCTGCAACTCGCCGTGGCGCTCCCGGAACAATTTCTCTTCCCACTTGAGCGCATGCGCGGCGATGGCCTCGAGATCGTCATATTGCGGCGTCCAGTTCAGCGTCCAACGGATGAGCGTCGTGTCCGCGATCATGGTCATGATGTCGCCGGGCCGCCGCGGGGCGTATTGAACCGCAAAATTACGCCCGGAGATCCGCCGCACCGCCTCGATGGTCTCCTTGACCGAATAGCCGTGGCCGTAGCCGCAATTCAGCGTCATGGAAGTGCCGCCGCCGCGCAAGTAAGACAGCGCCGCGCGATGGGCCTGGGCCAGATCGGTGACATGGACAAAATCGCGGATGCAGCTTCCGTCCGGCGTCGGGTAATCGGTTCCGAACACGTCGATCTTGGCGCGCTGTCCAGTCGCCGCCTCGACCGCGATTTTCATCAGATGCGTCGCGCCGACGGTTGCAAGTCCGATGCGCGCCTGGGGATCGGCGCCGGCGACGTTGAAGTAGCGCAGCACGACATAATTCATGCCGTGCGCGGCGGCCACATCATACAACATGATTTCGGTCATCAGCTTTGACGAGCCGTAAGGCGACAGCGGCCGCGTCGGCGCATGCTCGGGAACCGGCACATGGTCCGGATTGCCGTACACTGCCGCCGTCGATGAAAAGACAAAACGGTTGACACCGCATTTCACCGCCGCATTGAGCAGGCTGCGCGTGGTCATGGTGTTGTTGCCGTAATAGGCGAGCGGATCGCGCATCGAATCCGGCACCACCACGGAGCCCGCAAAATGAATGATGGTTTCCACCTGGTGCGCTGATATCACGCCTTCAACCAGGTTTTCGTCGGCGGCATCGCCGATGAACAGCGCCACGCCTTCGGGCACGAATTGGGAAAAGCCGGTCGACAAATTGTCGATCACGACGACGCTTTCGCCGGCGTCCGTCAGCGCGCGAACCGTGTGACTTCCGATATAGCCGGCGCCGCCGGTGACAAGCACAGTCATGAGTTCACCCGTCTCCCCTCTATCTAGGCAGATGCTATCGCCGGCGCGGTGAAGAGTGGGTTTCGGCGTAGGTGAACTGGCCACTATGCTTAATGTTGCGTATAGGAACTCTCGCGAAACGGAGTTTTGCGTGAGCATCGAGAAGATTTCCGCCGACAATCTGCAGCTGATCGTGCCAAATCTGCACAGGCGCTATTCGGGCGTTACCGCGACCAACCGAATGGTGGCGCCGCGACTGGCAAAAATGTGCGCTGCCGCATGGCTCGGTCCCGATGCGCCCGACGGCATCGTGCGCATGGGTTTCGCCGATCTCCTTAAATTATGGCGCCGCCGCAATTCCGTGATCTGGCATGCGCGGCGCAACAACGAGATGATCGCGGGCGTCTTGCTGCGCATCCTCGGCTGGCCGCTAAAACTGGTGTTCACATCGGCGGCGCAGCGGCATCACAGCTGGATCACGCGCTGGCTGATCCGAAGGATGGATGCGATCATCGCCACCAGCGACATCTCGGCGTCGTTTCTTAAAGTGCAAGCAACGGTCATTCCGCACGGGGTCGATACCGATATCTATGTGCCGCCCGCCGACCGCGGTGCGGCATTCGCGCAAACCGGATTGCCGGGCCGCTACGCCATCGGCTGTTTTGGACGCGTGCGCGCGCAAAAAGGCAGCGATGTCTTTGTCGAGGCGATGTGCAGGCTGTTGCCGCGCTATCCCGATTTCACCGCGGCCATCGTCGGCGCGATCACGCCCGAGCAGATGGTGTTTGCAAACGATCTGAAAAAGCGGATCGAGGCCGCGGGGCTTCAATCGCGCATCGTCATCACGGGCGAGCTAACAATCGAGGAAGTGCAGCGCTGGTACCAGCGGCTGACGATCTACGCCTTCACCTCGCGCAACGAAGGGTTTGGTCTTACCCTGATCGAAGCGATGTCGGCAGGCGCCGCGCTGGTGGCTTCGCGCGCGGGCGCGGCCGAGCTCGTGGTCGAGGATGGCGTCACCGGGATGCTGGCGCCACCGGGCGATGTGGATGCGCTGGTGGCGGCGCTGGAGCCGCTGATGCGTGACCCGGCGTCGGCAACAGCGATGGGCGAGCGCGGCCGCGCGCGGGTGTTGGAAAAATTCAGTCTCAATGCGGAAGCTAATCGGATCGCCGAGGTCTATCGCAGGCTGGTCTGAGCCATCACTGCGGCGACAAACGCATCGAGGTCACCGCCTTCGAACAGAAAGCCGGGGAGCCCTGCAGCTTCCGCCGCCTCGATGTCGGTCGGGCGGTCGCCGATGACAAAACTGCCCTGTCGCCGCACCGGCCAGTGCGCCATCAGATCGAGGATCATGCCGGGGCTCGGCTTGCGCCAATGGTGATCCTCGAGATAGCCGGCGACTGTGCCGTCCGGATGGTGCGGGCAATATCGGATATCGTCGATGACAGCACCTTGCGCGGCGAGTTCGGCGCGCATCCAGTCGTGCAGGAGGTTGAGTTCATCTTCGGTGAAGTAACCGCGCGCCACGCCGGACTGGTTGGTGAAGAAAAATACAAGATATCCGGCCTCGTTGAGGCGACGAATCGCTTTGGCCGCGTTCGGCATCCATCGAATCCGCTCCCGCGTGCCCATGTAGCCGTCGTCGTGATTGACGACCCCGTCACGATCGAGGAATGCGGCGGGTTTTGGCGCGGAGCG
>DATBYN010000428.1:0-6450 GCA_036513695.1 Bradyrhizobium sp.
GGTTATCGCGTCAACGACGGTATCGGCGATCTTCAGCTAAACGCCTTCTACGAGTGGATTCGCCGGGAAGTGACACCGATGGAACAACCGTTCAACGAGCGTTCACGGGATGGCGTTTTCGCGAGTCTTACGCAGTACATCGGCAAGCAATGGTCCGTCAGCGCGTCCTATGCTCACGCCTTCAAGACCCCGGGCAACCCGACATGCCTGAGCCTCAACAACGTCAATGCCGCGGTGGGGTGTGTATCTCCCGGACCGATCGTACAGGTCGGCCAGTTCCAAGCGAATGCGTTCGACGATTCCGCCAGCCAGTATGCGATCGGCGCACGCTATTATTTCAACGATTGGGCCAGTTGGTATGTCGTCGGGTCATATCTTACCCAAGGTCCGGGCGCGCATTATTGTCTCGGGGCCAGCGGTCACGGTTACCAGGTTTGCTCTCGCGATGCCAACAACGACACAATTGGCGGCGCAACCATCAAGGCTGCGACCACCGGTATGACGTTCAACTTCTGAGCGCCAACAAAATAGCTGTTAAAGGGGGACTTGGCGACGAGTCCTCCTTTTTCGCGTCTTCCAGCGAATTGTTTCAATTTGCGGCCGAGATTCCATCGCCACCGGTTGTCGAATGGCGGTCGCAAAGTGCCCTGAAAAATTGGTCTTGCCAGCACCTCGCCAGGTCAGAACTTGGTAGAGTGCAGTAGTACAGGGAACCAGACAATGGATATGCAGCCGCCGCCAGCCATCGTGCAATTTGCACAGTCCGAAGTCCCGCCCGACGCGCCGGTCGAACCGACGCCGATCGAGGTCAATGTGTGGAAATACATTCCGGAGTCGGCGACCGCGGTGACGATGATTGTCACGCTTACGCCGCCGACGGGTCAGGCCGTGATCTACGCCGCCGGCCATGAGAATGACGGAACCCTGTTCAAGGGACCACGCTCGATCGACGAAGTGAAGCTCTCCGGCCCCATCATTTATGTGAAGCTTTATGGCGCGACGAGTTTCGATATCCAATACACGAACTATCGGCAGCGCGAGTGAGTGCTGGTTTTCCGCTTGAGAACGAACGACACCGTGGGATCGACATCGCAACAGCTGTTGGCAGAAGCCCTGGCGGCGCAACGCAGGGGCTCGATCGGAGATGCCAAGCGGCTTTATGCTTCGGTGCTGAAGATTGATCCCACCAATGCTGCCGCATTCGGCAACCTTGGCATCATTGCGGCTCAGCAGGGCGATCTCGGAGGCGCCGAACGGCTGTTTCGTCAAGAGATCAAACTGCGGCCGGATGACCCGACCGGTTACAACAATCTTGGCTCGGTGCTGCAGCAGCAGGCGAGGCTGGCGGACGCCATTGCCGCGCACCGGAAGGCGATAGAACTCAATCCAAATTATGCGCCAGCCTATTTCGCGCTTGGCAACGCGATGAGACAGCAAGGCAATTTCGAAGAAGCCATGGCGGCCTATCGGTCCGCCATCACGGCGAGACGCGATTATCCCGAGGCCCACAACAATGTCGGCGTGCTGCTGCAGATGCAGGGCAGGCTCGACGAGGCGGCATCGGCCTATGGCGAGGCGGTGGCGCTCAGGCCGGCCTACGCGGAAGCCATCTTCAATCTCGGCATCGTGCTGCATCAGAAGCGTGAGCTTGATGCCGCCGAAGCCGCCTATCGACGGGTCATTTCACTCAACCCCGCCATTGCCGTCGGCCACAATAATCTCGGAACCGTCTTGAAGGACCAGGGTCTGCTCGACCAGGCACTGGCGGCTTTTGAGAAAGCCATCGCGCTGCAACCGGACTACGCCGAGGCGTCCTATAATCGCGCCACGGTGCTGCAGCAGCAGGCGAGGTTCGAAGAAGCGCTAGCGGCTTACGGTCAGGCCGTCCGGCTTCGGCCGGATTATTCCGACGCGATCAACAACGCCGGCATTGTGCTTCAGCAACTCGGACGCACCGGCGAGGCGATCGATCTTTACCGCCAGCTCTCACAACAGGTGCCGGCTCACGCCGACGCCGCCAACAATCTGGCAACGGCGTTACTCGTGGAAGGGCGCGCCGAGGAAGCGCGGGCGGCGCTTGGACGGGCGCTGGCGCTGAGACCGGATTTCCCCGAGGCATTTTACAATCTGGGAAACGCCTGCCGGGAACTCGGCGATCTATCCGGGGCGATCTCGGCCTATCGCAACGCGCTGCAGCTTCGGCCCGACTATTCCGATGCATTCAGCCAGCTCGGGCATCACCGGGCGCAGGCATGCGAATGGAGCGATTTCGAAGCGGATCAGGCAAAGCTGGTCGAGATGGTCCGGCAAGGGATTCGCGTTCCGCCGTTTTACTTGCTTCCAACGCCGGCGTCCGCGTCGGATCAACTGATCTGCGCCGAGCAATGGATCGGACCGATCAAACCGCCGATCGAGGCCGTCTTTGCCCATGAGCGCTCGGCCGCGAGAGAGCCCATTCGGCTCGGCTATCTCTCCGGAGATTTTCATCAACACGCTACCGCACAGCTGATGGCCGAATTATTCGAGTGCCATGATCGCGATCGCTTCGAGGTTTTCGCCTATTCCTACGGCCCCGATGACAACAGTCCGATGCGGGCGCGGCTCAATTCCGCATTCGATCGTTTCGTTGACATCCAGTCCCTGTCACACCGCGAAGCCGCGGAGCGTATTCGTGCGGACAAGGTCGATATCCTGATCGACCTCAAGGGCTATACCCATCAGGCGCGGCCGGCGATATCAGCCTACCGCCCGGCGCCGGTGCAGGTGAACTATCTCGGCTATCCCGCCACCATGGGGGCGGATTTCATCGATTACATCATCGTCGACCCCTTCGTCGTTCCAAGCGGCCAGCAGCCTTTCTTTTCGGAAAAACTGGTGCATCTTCCCGGCAGCTATCAGGTCAACGACCGAAAGCGAGAGGTGGCAAGCGCTCGCGCGTCGCGGCACGATTGGGGGCTGCCGGAAGTAGGGCTGGTATTTTGCAGCTTCAACAACAGTTACAAGATCTCGCCGGGGCTGTTCGATATCTGGATGCGCCTGCTGCGCGCGGTTCCCGTTAGCGTATTGTGGTTGCTCGAGGCGAACCAGCTGGTCAAAGGCAATCTTCGTTCGGAAGCTGAAAGACGCGGGGTGGAGGCCGGACGGCTGATCTTCGCTCCCGTCGTTCCGTTAGCCGAGCATCTCGGGCGTCACGCGCATGCCGACCTGTTTCTCGATACATTGCCCTGCAACGCGCACACCACGGCCAGCGATGCGCTGTGGGCCGGCCTGCCGGTGCTCACCTGCAGCGGAGCCACCTTCGCGGGCCGTGTTGCGGGCAGCCTGCTGACGGCCATCGGCATGCCGGAACTCGTCACCACATCGCTCGAAGAATATGAGCAGACCGCGCTGGCGCTGGCCCGCGACCCGCAACGCTTGATCGCGCTGCGGCAAAAACTGGTGAACAACCGTGACAGCTGCGCCTTGTTTGATCCGGTAAAATTGACTGGAAATATCGAGGCGGCCTACGCGCGGATGTGGCAAACTTGGCTTTCCGGACAGAAACCCGTGGCATTTTCAATCGAAGGCGCTTGAGAGAGCAAGAAGGATAGCAACCATGTTGATGCGAACCATCGTCGCGCTCGCGGCCGTTCTGGCGCTCGCCAGCAGCAATGGATGGGCCGATGCCCATAAGTTACACAGACATCATCACCGCGCCGACATTGTTCAGTATGAGCCGGATATTGCTGCATGGGGTCCAAATGGCGGCCGCCTCGTTCTGCATCCCGCTTCGAACATTGCATGCAACACAATATACCGCTCGACGCGCGCGATACCCTGCGATCAGCCGGTCTGGGTTTACGGAGAACCCTGCGAGGTGGATTTGGGCCTCGGGCGCTATCGGTCGTGCGAGTGACGACCGACGGGCATCGCCATGAATGCCGGGGGCCGTTCCGAACAAACGCTCGCCGCTGCGATGGCCCACCATCGCGCCGGCCGTCTCGCTGAAGCCGAACGGCTCTACCGGCTGGTCTGCGATACCGATCCGACAAACGCGCGGGCGTTTCATTTACTCGGCTTGGTCGCACATCAGCTAAGCCGTCCTGACGCTGCCTCGCTTGTCGGCCGGGCGGTGACGCTCGATCCGGATTTCGCCGAGGCGCACAACGACAGGGGCGTCATTCTCGCCGCCAACGGGCTGTTCGTGGACGCATTACCATGTTTCGAAAAGGCGGTCGCGCTCAAGCCGGGATATCACGAGGCCCGCAACAATCTGGCGCGGGGGTTGCGGGCGCTGGGCCGACTAGATGAAGCGACCAAGCAGTTTGAGCTCGTGCTGAAAAGCACGCCGGATTCCCCTGTCGCGCATTTCAATCTGGCCTCGATGCTCGAACTGACCGGCGAGAAGCCGGCCGCCGCGAGGCACTATCGGAGTGCCGTCTCGCTGCGCCCGGATTTTATCGATGCGCACATCCATCTGGCCTCGCTGCTGCAAGACATGGATCGCCTGCCGGAAGCGCTGGCCCATGCCGAGCGCGCGGTGGCCTTGCGTCCGGATAGTGCCGGTGCGCGTAACAATCTTGGCAATGTCTTGCGAACGATGGGCCGGCGCGATGACGCCATTGCGCAATACGAGGCCGCGCTCAGGATCGATCCGAACTCCTTCATGGCGCATTACAATTGCGGCGTGGCGCTGCGCGGCGAGACCAGGATTGCGGAAGCGCGCGCGCATTTCGCGCGGGCGTTTGCGCTCAGGCCGGATTTTCTGGAAGCGGAGCTGGCGCTATGCATGGCCGAGCTTCCGGCCATTTACGGAGACGCTGCCGAAATCACGGAACAGCGCGATGCCTATGCGAGCCGACTGGCCAGGCTGTGCGCGGACGTCGAAAGCGCCGGCGCGCCCGCGGCACTGGCGGACGCGATCGGTTCGCATCAGCCGTTCTATCTTCCTTATCAGGGTCATAACGATCGCGAGCTTCAGACGCTGTACGGCTCCCTTGTCTGCAAAATCATGGCTGCAAGGTACACGACGCCGGCCTTTCCAAGTCTTCCGGGTCAGAACCAGCCGATCAGGCTCGGTATCGTTAGCGGATTTTTCAGGCAGCATTCGAACTGGAAGATCCCGATCAAGGGGTGGCTCACCGAGCTCAACCGCGACCGGTTTCATATCTCGGGCTATTACACGAGCAGCGAACGGGACAGCGAAACCGACGCTGCGGAAGCGCTATGCGATCGCTTTGTGCAGGGCCCGCTGTCGCTCGACGCCTGGCGCCGCACGATCCAAAACGACGCACCTCATGTTCTGATTTTTCCCGAAATCGGGATGGACAAGGTGTCGGCGCAACTGGCGGCCCAGCGGCTCGCCGCGGTTCAATGCGCCTCCTGGGGACATCCGGTCACATCCGGATTTCCGTCGCTCGATTATTTTATCAGTAGCGACCTGATGGAGCCGGTGGATGCCGCCGCTCATTATTCCGAACGGCTGGTTCGGCTGCCTAATCTCTCGATCTATTACGAGCCATCGGATGTTCCGCCCGGCGCGATCGACCGGACCCAATTTGGTCTACGCGAAACGGCCGTCGTCTATTGGTGCTGTCAGTCATTGCCAAAATACCTGCCGCAATTCGACGGCGTGTTTGCGCGCATTGCCGTCGAGGTCAGGGATTGTCAGTTCACTTTTATCGAATTTGGCGGCGGCAAGGGCGTCACGGAGATGTTTCGAGCCCGGCTCGAGCGCGCGTTCAGGGCTTTAGGCCTCAACGCCTGGGATCACTGTGTCTTCCTGCCCCGACTTGCTCCAGATCGCTTCGTCGCCGCCCTTGGTCTGTGCGACGTGGTCTTGGACAGCATCGGCTGGTCGGGCTGCAACTCGATCTTGGAGAGCCTCGTTCATAATCCGCCGATCGTCACCTTCGCCGGCGAGACGATGCGCGGCCGCCATACCGCCGCGATTCTGGAGATGATGGAGGTGCGCGAGACGACGGCGCGGACGATCGATGAATACGTTTCGATCGCAGGTCTGCTCGGCCGCGACAGGGCAAAACGAACCGAATTGTCCGAGCGGATTGCGGACAGCAAACATCGCGTCTATCGCGACCGCGAATGCATCATTGCGATGGAAGCGTTTCTGGAGAGAGCCGTTCGCGAAGCTGGCGCGTAAGCCGGCAGTCCAACTCTCAGCCGTGCGACTTCGCGGGCTTGTGATGAACGTTCCTGCTCGCGTGCGATCTTGCCCGGATCGACTTGTTGCGAACCGGGGCGGGAGCGGACGCTTCCGACGCCTGGACGCTCGCGAAAGACTGCCGCAGGCTGTCGACCGCTTCCGTCAGGCCTGATACCTGCTCGGAAAGCCGCTTGGTGTCGGCCTGCTGCGCGGCGAGGAGCCGCTTCACGGTTTGCAGCTGATCCTGCACCACCTGCAACTGGTCGATCGACTCCTGCTGGGTGACCTCGAGGTCCTTGGTCTTCTCG
>DATBYN010000429.1:0-2496 GCA_036513695.1 Bradyrhizobium sp.
GGCGATTGGCACGATTCTTGGTTGAAAGGACAAAGGCGGCCGGACCCACATCGCGTACGGAGCCTACATGTTGGCGTCTCCGGGTCGGCGTTTTGGAGGGATGGAATCGATGGGTGTGTCTCTGCAACGAACCTTGCTTGCCGTGCCGGCCACGTTCCTGTGGACTGTCGCGGCGCTGGCCCAGCAGACGACGCCGGACGCCGCCGCGCCCGCCGCCGGCGCTGCTCCTGCTGCCAGCGCGCTCAATACCGGTGACACGGCGTGGATGCTGACCTCCGTCGCACTCGTGCTGATGATGACCATCCCGGGTCTGGCACTATTCTACGGCGGCATGGTCCGCAAAATGAACGTGCTGGCGACGGTAATGCAGAGCTTTGCCGTGACCTGCCTCGTCACCGTATTGTGGACCGTCGTCACCTACAGCATGGCGTTCACGCCCGGCTCGCCGTTCATCGGCGGCTTCAGCCGGTTTTTGCTGTTCGGCATGACCCTCGACTCGGTCAACGATCTGGCCAAGACGATCCCGGAATCGGTCTATATGTGCTTCCAGATGACCTTTGCGATCATCACGCCCGCCCTGATCTGCGGCGCCTTCGCCGACCGCATGAAGTTTTCGGCATTGCTGTGGTTCATCGGATTATGGGCTGTCTTCGTTTATGCGCCGATCGCCCACTGGGTGTGGGGACCCGACGGGTTCCTCAATGATGCCGGCGTGCTCGATTTTGCCGGTGGAACCGTTGTGCACGTCAATTCCGGGGTTGCCGGTCTGATGGCTGCCTTGGTGATGGGCAAGCGGCGCGGCTTCGGCACAGAGCCGATGGCCCCGCACAATCTGGTGCTCAGCGTGATCGGCGCATCGCTTCTGTGGGTCGGCTGGTTTGGCTTCAACGCCGGCTCCGCCGTAGCGGCCAACGGCAATGCCGGCATGGCGATGGCGGTCACCCAAATCGCCACCGCAACGGCCGCGCTTGCCTGGATGTTCGCCGAGTGGATCGTCAAGGGGAAGCCGAGTGTGCTCGGCATCATCTCAGGCGCAGTCGCCGGATTGGTCGCGATCACCCCGGCATCGGGTTTTGTCGACCCGCGCGGCGCGCTGATCATCGGGATCGCCGCCGGCGTCGTCTGCTATTGGGGTACCACCGGGCTCAAGCACGCATTAGGCTATGACGACAGCCTCGACGTCTTCGGCGTGCATGGCGTCGGCGGGGCCGTCGGCGCCTTCCTGACCGGGGTGCTGGCCGTGGCCTGGGTGGGCGGCGAAGGCAAGAGCGGTCTAATCGACGGCAATCCGCATCAGGTGTTCACCCAGCTCTACGGCATCGCTGTCGTGGCGGCCTATGACGCGATCGCCTCGCTGATCCTGCTTAAGCTGGTGGATCTGACAATCGGCCTGCGTGTCGAGTCCGACATCGAGCGCGAGGGTCTCGACCTCGCGATTCACGGGGAGGCGGTGCAATGAGCGGCGTTTACGTCCTGCTTGCGATGCCCGAACGAACACACGATTTCAATCGAATGCGGCAAGGCCGCCTAACCCGAGCCGGCACCGAGCTCAACACCGGATGGTGAAGCCATGAAAAAGATCGAAGCGATCATCAAGCCCTTCAAGCTCGACGAGGTGAAGAACGCGCTGCACGAAGTCGGCGTCACCGGGATGACCGTCACCGAAGTGAAGGGCTTTGGGCGGCAGAAGGGTCACACCGAGGTTTATCGCGGCGCGGAGTACGTGATCGACTTCCTGCCCAAGATCAAGATCGAAGTGGTGCTCGACGACGCTCTCGTCGAGCGCGCCGTGCAGGCGGTCATGGATGCCGCCCGCACGGACAAGATCGGCGATGGCAAAATCTTCGTGGTCCCGGTCGAACAAGCCGTCCGCATTCGCACCGGCGAGCAAGGGCCCGACGCCGTTTGACATCGGGCTGATCGCTTAGCCGATCGCAGGCCTTCCCTTCTGCTGTAGTCAAGCTTTCTGCTCCGGGGTAACGCCTCGGCCCGGTCGTTTACGCGCCCTTTACGCGACGCGTTCGCATTTCCCCTCGAAATCTTATCGGCCGATCTCCTCTATTAGAGTCCGTACCAAATCCGGTAGGGCGTTCGCTGGAATGAGAATGGCTGTTCTGGATGTCGCAAGAGGCCGGGAGGTCTGCCGGCCGCAGTCAACAAGCGCGGCGAACCGCGCGACGGGTGACCGGCAACCAAGACGTTTACGGAGCGCGGTCGAGATCGGCGGGACGCTCGTCGCGCTGATGCTGATCGCCGTCAGCGTGTTGGCGCTGCGGTTCATCCTTGTCCTGGCGCACGGCGTTGCGCAGTGAAGAGGCCAACCAGTAATGAGCTTGCACCTGCGAATCTGCCACGACACTTGCGGGACCTGGAGTGTGCACGGCTTGTCGCCATTGCCCGCGGCGCGTCTCCCGAGCCTGTCGGCGAGCCTCGACTATGCGCGCCGCGAATGTGCTGCGGCACCAGCGACGATCGAGCTGCTGATCGATGGGTTTT
>DATBYN010000430.1:0-15770 GCA_036513695.1 Bradyrhizobium sp.
CTCGAAAGTCGCTGCGCCGCGGGCTGTCACGCAGGTTCTGAGAGAAGCCGGTCGCCCACTCGATCCGGCAATGCGCGCCTTCATGGAAGGCCCCTTTCAGACCGATTTTAGCCACATCCGCATCCATGCCGATGCGAGCGCCGCAACCGCCACTGCCGCGCTCGACGCACGCGCATTTGCGGCCGGGCCTCATATCGTCATCGATCCAATCGAGGCTTCCGTCGATCGCGGCAGGCGGTTGATCGCCCATGAACTCAGTCACACGATTCAGCAACGCGGTTTCGCTTCTGCAGGGACCATCATTCAGCGCCAACCACGCGGCGGACTTCAGATCGCCTTACCAAAGGCGGAGATAAAGGCCGTCGGCAATGCCGACGTAAATCAGATCGTCGATGCCTTTCCGGCGTCGATCATGAACGGACAGGCCTTCACGGTCACCATCACGAGTCCCGACGGCACCAGGCGCACCTTCGGGATAGAGATCAAGATCACGCCTGGCAGGCCACACATTACCAGCACCTTTGCAGCAAAGACTCAGAAGAAACCAATGCCAGCCGGCAGCACCACCCCTCCGACTTTTGCGATCGAAATCTTTCAGGCATTGCCGGATCCTGTTCGAACCCTTTTTCACGAGTTCCTGCATCTTCGGCTCCGGATCGACCAGGAGCTTCCCGACACTCAGAGGTCACAGACCTTCGCCCGTTACGACCAGCAATTCCAGATGGCCACCGACAAGGCTCTGCTGCAGGCGACTGGTGCAACCGGTCTTAAGAAAGACGTCATGGAAAAGGTCGCCGCAGTACGGAATTGGTTCCAGACGTTCGTCGCTGGCTTCCAGACGCCCGCCGAACTGTCCGCCACGAACGACGAAAGCTTCATGCAGCATTTCATCGAGGAAAAATTCGTCAGTCAGGAAGCCGCGGCCGCCAAATTTTCGCCCGGCAAGAAGAACCCGCCGGTCGCCGCACCGCTGACCACCGGCACGATAGCTAGACGCTACGCCGGCATCGTCGCGGAAGCATTCCGGCAAGCGGCTGCCGCCAACGGATTGCAGGGAGCGGTCGCGGCGGCGGAAACAAGGACGAAAGCCTCTACCGGTTTGCCTGATCTTGACGGGCTCACGGCGCAGTTGGCGGCTACCCTGCAGAAATTGTTCGATGCGCTGGACGCCCAGCTCGCCCAGGTCGCGGCCTTCAAGCAACAGCCCGGCTTGCCTCAATCTCCCAAGCAATTGGGCCTTCGCGAGCAGGTAGACGAAATGCAGCGGACTGAGCCACCTCTGCGCCTGCCGCCGTAGGATTCACCGGAGCTTGCTCAATAGCGCGATCAGAGTCTCGCGCTCCCTGGCGTCGAGCGGCGCCAGTGTCTCTCTCGTGATCGCAAGCGCGTTGGGCGCGGCCTTTTCGGCGACCTGTTGGCCGGCGCGGGTGAGGCTGACCAAAAGGCGCCGGCCGTCTTCCGGATCGGCGCTAGTCTCGGTCAGGCCACGGGCGGTGAGACGGTCGATCACGCCCTTGATGGTGGCGACATCCATCGAGGTCAGGCGTCCGAGCTGATTCTGCGAGCACGGTCCGGTCTCGGCGAGTTTTGAAAGCGCCGCCCATTGCGTCGGCGTCAAATTGATTCCAATTTCCTTCGCAAAGATCGTGGCGTGACGCTGCCACACCTGGCGCAGGATGAAGCCGATCTGCTCATCGAGAATGTAGCCGGGCCGCGCGGGTTTTAAGCTCCGTTTGGCCGAAACACTCCTGGTCATCTGCCTCCCGCCCCCCATTTTTTCCCGCCGCCCGCGATCACAGCGCCAGATGCGCGTCGCGCACGTCCGGACGCGTGTCGAGTTCGGCCATGGTGCCGGAAAAGCAGATGCGGCCGCGCTCGATGATGTAGGCGCGGTCGGAGATCAATCTGGCAAAATGCAGGTTTTGTTCTGATACGACGATGCTGACGCCTTCCTTCTTCATGGTCAGGATGGCACGGACCATCTGCTCGACGATTTTCGGCGACAATCCTTCAGAGGGCTCGTCGAGCAGCACCAGCGACGGATTCCCCATCAAGGTCCGCGCGATGGTCAACATTTGTTGTTCGCCGCCGCTCATGCGCCCGCCCGCGCGGCCGCGCATCTCGCCGAGATTGGGAAACAGCGCAAATAATTTTTCCCGCGTCCAATGCGGTGCATTGGTGCGCACCGGCTGGCGACCAACCTCGAGATTTTCCTCAACCGTCAGGTCCGTAAAGATGCGCCGCTCTTCCGGCACATAGCCGAGACCGCGGCTGACGATCGCATGCGTCGGCTGAGCCGAAACATCCTTGCCCTCGAATACGATGCGGCCGGAGCGTTGCGCGACCAGGCCGACGATCGAGCGGAACGTCGTGGACTTGCCGGCGCCGTTGCGCCCGAGCAGCGCCACCACTTCGCCGTCGCCGACCTCGAGCGCGATGTCGAACAGGATGTGGGCCGGGCCATAATGGCTGTTGAGCCCCTAGACCACGAGCTTCATGCGCTAGCTCCCTCGCGATGGCGGGCGTCGTAGACCAGGCCCTCGCCGAGATAGATGGCGCGGACCTGCGGATTACGCCGGACGTCCTCGGGCGAGCCTTCCGCGACCAAGGCGCCGCGATTGAGCACGAGGATACGGTCGGCGTGTTCGAACACCACGTCCATGTCGTGCTCGGTGAAGAGCACGCCGATCGATTTTTCACGCGCAATGCGCGCCGTCAGCCGCATCAGCTCGATGCGTTCGCGCGGCGCCATGCCGGCGGTCGGCTCATCCATCAGCAACAGTTTGGGCTGGTTGGCGAGCGCAATGGCGAGTTCCAGCCGTTTGAGATCGCCGTACGCGAGTTCACCGCAGGGGCGTTCGGCATAGCCGCCCATGCCGACGAGCTCCAACAGACGCGTCGCCTCTTCCGGCGCGAACCGCGGCGTCGAGGCAAAGAGATTGAATAGCTGCCTGTGATACGAGACCAGCGCGACCTGGACGTTTTCGCGCACCGTCATGGTCGGAAAGGTCGCGGTGATCTGAAACGTGCGGCCGACGCCGAGCCGCCAGACCGCGCGTGGCTTCTTGGCTGTGGTATCCTGGCCGAGCAGATGGATCCGGCCGCTATCAGGGACATTCTGGCCGTTGAGCATGTCGAAGCAGGTGCTTTTCCCCGCGCCGTTGGGCCCGATCAGCGCCAGGATTTCGCCGGCTCGAAGCGCAAACGACACGCCGCGCACCGCATGGACGCCGCCATAGGATTTGCTCAAGTCCTCAACGGACAATAGCGTCGGCGCGGTGCTCATTCGGCGGTCTCGATGCGGGAATTGAGGAGCGGAGATTTTGGCGATAGCGACCGGCGATTGCGGATCGTTTCCAGCATTCCGACGATGCCCTTGGGGAAGACGACCACGATCAACACGATGACGGCGCCAAGCACGAGCTTTGAAAGATCGGTCTGGCTCACCAGCCAGATGTTGAGCGCCTTGTAGACGATGGCGCCGACCACCGCGCCGGATACGGTTTCGACGCCCCCGAGCAAGACCATCACCAGCGCATCGACCGAGAGCGAGATGCCGAGGCTGTCGGGAAAGACGCTGCCCTTGAGATACGCGAACAATGCGCCGGCGATGCCGGCGACGGTGCCGGCGATGACAAAAGCCGTCCACTGGATGCGCTTGCCGTCGATGCCGATGGCCTCACCGCGCAAAGGCGAATCCCGCATCGCGCGTAGCGCGAAGCCAAACGGGGAAAATACCATGATCCGAAGTGCGATGACGGCAAGCGCGGCGCCGCCGATCGACAGCCAATAAAAGTGCGACGGACTGGACGCCCATTTCTCGGGCCAGACACCTAAAATGCCGTTGTCGCCGCCGGTCACTTCGACCCATTGAAACGCGATCGACCACACGATCTGCGCGAAGGCCAATGTCAGCATCGCGAAATAAACGCCGGACAGTTGCACGGCAAAGAAGCCGAACACCGCCGCCCCCAAAAGTCCGAGCAGCGGGCCGAGCAGCAGGCAAGCGATCATCGGCAGCCCGGCGAGTTTTGCCAGTAGCGCGACGCCATAGGCGCCGAGCCCGAAATAGGCGGCATGGCCGAACGAGGCGAGACCGCCGACCGACATCAGGAAATGCAGGCTGGCAGCAAAGATGACAAAAATCGCGATTTCCGAGCCGACCGTGAGTGCGTAATTGCCCCCGATCAGTGGCAGCGCTGCGGCGAGCGCCAGCGCTACGATCGCAGCCAACCGCTCATTCGAATTCAGCGGCCGCCAGGGATTGACGGTGAGCCCCGGCGTGCGGCGCGCGGCGGCTTCCGCCTTTCCAAACAGCCCCCAGGGACGCACGATCAGCACCGCGGCCATCACCAGAAATACCAGGATGATGGAAATCTTCGGAAAGATCAAAATGCCGAAGGCGTTGAGCTCCGATACCAGCACGGCCGCGACAAAGGCGCCGATAATGCTGCCGAGACCGCCGATCACCACCACCACGAAGACGTCGACGATGATCCGTAAATCCATCGCATGGTTGACCGCATCGCGCGGGATCTGCAACGCGCCGCCGAGGCTTGCGAGAAAAACCCCGAGCGTGAACACGCTGGTGAACAGCCATTTTTGATTGACACCGAGCGCCGCCACCATGTCGCGGTCCTGCGTCGCCGCGCGCACCAGCACACCCCAGCGGGTTCGCTGGAACATCAACCAGAGCACGCCGAGCACGATCGGGCCAAGCACGATCAGGAACAAATCATAGCTCGGGATGTTCTGGCCGAAAAAATCCACCGCCCCCTTGAATCCGGGCGCGCGGCGGCCGAGCAGGTCGCTCGGGCCCCAGATCAGCACCACCAAATCCTCGACCATCAAAGTGAGGCCGAAGGTTGCCAATAGCTGGAACAATTCGGGCGCATGATAGATCCGCCGCAGCAGCACCATTTCGACCAGCACGCCGACCGCCGCGACGATCAGCGCTGCGGCGACGATGCCGCCCCAAAACCCGATCGCGCCGGAAAATCGTTCGGTCAGCGTGAAGGCGACGTAGGCGCCGAGCATGTAGAACGCGCCATGCGCGAAATTGACGATCCGCGTGACGCCGAAGATGATCGACAGCCCCGACGCCACCAGGAACAGCGACGCTGCGCTGGCAAGACCAGTCAGGAACTGAACGATGTAAAAGGCCATTTACGATCCGCGTTAGCGCGCATTTGGGTGCAGTGGCTTCATCCTTCGAGACGGCGCTTCGCGCCTCCCCAGGATGAGGTCTTGCTCTTTCACCTCTCCCCGCCTGCGGTCCGCCTGCGGGGAGAGGTCGGAGACAAAGCGATAGCGAAGTCTCCGGGTGAGGGGGACTATCCGCGCGTTCGAATGCGCGGATAGTCCCCCTCGCCCCGACCCTCTCCCCGTGAAGGACGGGGAGAGGGAGAAGAGTCCATCACTCCTTCGGCCGCAGCTTTTCGACCTCGACGTCGCTCGGCAGATAGTCCGAGCCCTTGCGATAGGCCGTGTCCACCATGATACCCTTGCCGTCCTTGAGCGCCGTCTTGCCGACGAAGGCGCCCAAGGTCGACTGATGGTCGATCTTGCGGAAGGTGATCTCGCCGAACGGGGACGGCACCGATAATCCTTCGGTCGCTGCGATCAGTTTTTCCGGATCGGTTGAACCTGCCCTGGCAAGGATCGCGGCGGCCGACTTGATGGTCTGATAGCCGACGATCGAACCGAGCCGCGGATAATCGTTATACTTGGCCTGATACGCCTTGAGGAACACGTCATGCTCCGGCGTTTTGATCGAATACCAGGGATAGCCGGTGACAATCCAGCCCTCCGGCGTCTCTTCCTTCAGGGGATCGAGATATTCCGGTTCGCCGGTGAGGAACGAGACCACGGTGCGATCTTTGAAGAGACCTCGCGTGTTGCCTTCACGCACGAATTTGACGAGGTCGGCGCCGAAGGTAACGTTGAGGATCGCTTCGGGATTGGCGGCGGCGAGCGCCTGCACCACCGGGCCGGCGTCGATCTTGCCGAACGGCGGCCATTGCTCATCGACCCACTGGATATCGGGCCGCTTCTCCGACATCAGCTTCTTGAACACGGCGACCGCGGACTGGCCATATTCGTAGTTCGGCGCGATCGTGGCCCAGCGTTTTGCGGGCAGTTTTGCCGCCGCCTCCGCCAGCATCGCCGCCTGCATGTAATTCGAGGGGCGCAGGCGGAAGGTGTAGCGATTGCCCTTGGCCCAGGTGATGGCGTCTGTCAAAGGCTCGGCCGCGAGGAAGAATACTTTTTTCTGGTTGGCAAAGTCGCTCACCGCGAGACCGATATTGGACAGGAACGTGCCGGTCAGCATCGCCACGTTCTCACTCGACACCAGCTCGTTGGCGGCGGTCTGCGCGTCGGCGGGCTTGCCCCCGTCATCCTTGGAGATCACGACGAGCTTCTTGCCGTTGATGCCGCCTCCCGCATTGATTTCCTCGACCGCAAGCTGCCAGCCCTTGCGATAGGGTTCAGTAAAAGCCGGCAACAGCGAGTAGCTGTTGATCTCGCCGATCTTGATTTCGCTTTGCGCCATGGCAGCGTTCGCCATGGAAGCCAAGATGATCGCCAGTCCCGCGCCAAAGAAGCATCTGCTCATTCGCATCCCTTACCTCCGATCTCCAAAAGAAATTACCGCAAGCCGTCCTCGCCTTTGACTTCCGCAACCGTCAGACCGCCGACCCGCGGCAGCGGCCGGCCGCTGTCGGTGACTGCGACGGCCACCATGATCTCGTTGGCGCGCGGCGCGTCGTTGATCTGCACTTCCATGCCGTCAAAATGGCTGCGCACGAATGCCGCATCCTTGTGGCCGAGCGGAATATCCAGCGTCGTCCCCGGCCCGCTGCGCTTCTTCGACGAGGGAATCAGCGCCGCCCCCTTGCCCAGCACCTTGCGCACTGGCGCGCCCATTTTGGGATGCAAGATCGCGGCCGCATGTTCGAGCTCGCCGTTTTCGCCGACCGCGGCGGCCTTGCCGTAGCTGTGCGCCTTGGCCCCATCGATCCCGAGCGCCGCGACCGCCTTCTTCGAAAGCAATTCGCCGAGTTCCTCGCCGATCGCAATCAAAGGCGAGAGGTCTTCGACATATTTTCCCGCAAACGGATTTTCGATCACCGCAATAGCCGCAGCGCGGCGCGTTGGTGGGTCGACTGTCTTTCCCATCTCCAGCCGAGTTTCCTCAACGACCGTGACGATCTTGCGAATGACCGCGCTCATGATTTTCTGCCTCGTTGTCTAGACATGCATCGCGCTTTCCAATGCCCTGCCGCGGAGCGGTGCTTGCAATCCCGGCATCTCGATCGCTCTCGCCGCCACGATGACCATCTCGCCACGCAGCCGCAAAGCGGCGCCGTCGATCAATCCTGCCGCGAGCAGCTTTCTCGCGCAAGCCGCACCGGACTCCAGCGCATCCTCGATCTCGCGTGCCGACAATTCGCCGACATCACGTGTGACAAGCCGCGCGCCAAGGTCGCTGTCGGGCTGCAGCTCGTTTGCCGGACGGCGGATGATGGCGGGATGTCCGGGCAGGTCGACGGCATTGGCGATGATGGTGGCGGCAGCATCGGCCTGCGATGCGGTCCGGGCCAGCACCGTCACGGCGTCGGCAATGCCGAGCGAAAAACTGCGGCCGTGACGGCCGCTGGTGGCAACGCCGCGCACGGGATCATCGGCATCAACGATCATGGTCCGCATCAATCCAGATGCGTCCGGCCGCTCCGCGAGGCCCACGACAAAATGTTCGCCGTCAGCGAGATGCAGCGCGATGTCGCCGCCATTGTTGACGTAGGCGCGCTTAAGCTCGGCGCCCCGCAGCATCGCACCAAGAATCTCTTCGGCTACCGCGCCAGCTACCGCCGCCATTGGCGTGATAAAACAATCGGCGGCAAAGGGTGCCACCGCGTCATGCATGCGGCGCGCGACTCTTCCCTGCAGCCGATTTTGCCTGGGATCAGCCGCCCGGCGCAACAACTTGAGCTCACCGCAGAGTTCATCGAGCAGGCCCGTAAAACGGCGCGCCGCCGCCTGATACGCCGCCTGCACGTCTTTCTCGCCGCCGCATGCTTCTACAATCAGATCGATCGGGCCGTCCTGCAGATGAAGCCGCCTGCCGTCTGACAAAAACCCGATTTGCGGAGTTCTCGTCATGCGCGCCTTCCGGGGGCCGGTTGCAGCGAAGGCGTTTGACGGAATTCGGTGTTGTCCTTCAACGACGCCAGCGGACGTACGTGGTCCATATGGCCGCCCAACGCCGCATAGTCCGACAGCTTTAGCGTAAACTCGATCGGCGCCACCAGCGCCGGCGTCGGAACGTAGCCGAAGGCGCCCGCCGGTAATCGCGTGACGTCAACCATGAACGTAATGCCGCCACCCGGCCAGACATACACCGGCGCGCCGCCGCTGGTGACGCGTGTCAGCGCGTCCTTCACCGAGCGCGTCAGGCGCACCGGATTGTCGGTAACCCCTGCGCGCAGCGATCCGCCCGCCCCGCCCATGAACAGCACGGTGCACAGCGCCGGCTCGCAATTCTCCTGGATCCGCTCGACCGAGAATTTGAGGTCGGCCGGCATCTCTTTCTCGACCGGTTTTAGGGCCTCGTCGAGTTCATAATAAGCCGCATGCTCGCCGGTCGTAGACACCATCAGCATGGTTGTGCCGGGCCGCGCTTTCTTTGGATCAAACGGACCGAGCACCGAGAGCGGATCGGAAATCTTGGTGCCGCCCCAGCCGGTGCCGGGCTCGGCGACCTGGAAATAACGGCCCGGCGTCGAGCGCCGTCCCT
Source organism: Bradyrhizobium sp. (assembly GCA_036513695.1). Lineage (GTDB taxonomy): Bacteria > Pseudomonadota > Alphaproteobacteria > Rhizobiales > Xanthobacteraceae > Bradyrhizobium. The sequence goes on from DATBYN010000430.1 coordinate 8,798, forward strand.
TCATTTTGATCCCGGTGTCGGGAATATCCAAAAGTTTGCCGGCCTGATGCTCACTGAGAACGCCGGTGATGTGATCGTCGACGACCACGACCTCATCGACCTTGCCGTGCCATTGTTTTGCAAACATGCCGATGGTCGCCGAGCCGCAGCCGACGCGCATCCGCTCTTCGTCGACACCGTTGACAATCGGGGGATATCCCGCCCGCACCACCACGGTCGCGCCGCCGTCGATCGTCAGTTCGACCGCCTTGCAGTTACTCAAATCCATCAGCGCGTCGCAGGTAACGCGGCCTTCTTTCTTGGAGCCACCGGTGAGATGATGAACGCCGCCGAGCGAGAGCATCTGCGAGCCGTATTCGCTGGTCGTGACGTGGCCGATCGCCTCGCCTTGTGCGCGGACCGTCGCGGTCTCCGGGCCGAGATAACGGTCGGTGTCGATCTTCACCTTGACGCCGCAGTAGCTGAAGATGCCTTCGGTCACCACGGTGACCATATCGATGCCGTCGATCTCGGACGACACGATGAAAGGCGCGGGCTTGTAGTCGGGATAGGTGGTGCCGGCGCCGATCGCCGTGACAAAAACGCTGGACTCGTGGACGATCTTGCCGTCCCAGTCACCGGTGGCCTGGAATGGCACCAAGCGCCCGCCATGGGACACCGTCCGCTCCAGAACGATATGGGGATCGACCCGTACCAGTTCGCCATTGTGATTGGCGTAACGGTCGCAGGCGCCCGCCGCGCCCGGCTTGATGTAGCACATCACCGGGCAGGCATCGCAGCGGATCTTGTCGTCGGCGGTAACGGTCGTCGCATCGGTCAGCATGAACAAGCTCACATGCCAGCGTCAAACGGTCGGATCAGCCAAATCGGTAACGACGCATGGTCAACGGTATTCGAGCGGCATCATCATAGCGCATCTTTGCCTGCCCGGTTCAGTTTGTTCGTATACAAACGATCTTGCGCGCGCTCTGGAAAGCTGTCAAGCGTCGTTGAGAGCGAAAAACGCTGCTGCCGATTAAAAGCGCAAATTGCCCACCATCTCTGTTCATAATGCGGGCAAACCGCCTCGCTCGGGAGAGGGCCGCCTTGCACGTTTGTATGCAAACGGTATCTTTGACGCGGGTTTGAACCGCGATGTTTGCGACGCAACGTCCGTCAGGGACCATCAGCATGACGCAGACCACGATCCGCCTGACGGTGAACGGTGGGATCCATGACATCAGCGCCGATCCCGAAACCGCGCTGCTTTATGTGTTGCGCAACGATCTCGAATTGAATGGCCCGAAATATGGCTGCGGGTTAGGGGAATGCGGCGCCTGCGCCGTGTTGATCGACGGCGTCGCAGCGCGCTCCTGCGTGATCCCGATCGACGGCTGCGTCGGGCGCGCGATCTTGACGCTGGAGGGCCTCGGCTCGCGCGACCATCCCGATCCGGTGCAGGACGCTTTTATCAGGGAACAGGCCGCGCAATGCGGCTACTGCCTGAACGGCATGATCATCAGCACCAAGGCGCTATTGCTGCGCAACCCTGACCCTTCCGAGGCCGAGATTGAGGAAGCGCTGCGCTATCATTTGTGCCGGTGCGGCGCGCATATCGAGATCATGCGCGCGGTGAGGCGCGCCGCCGGCCGCCTCATCGAGGCGCAAGATTGATGGCCGCGCAAAAAGTTCCGGAAGCTCCTGGACTCCCGCCCGGATCGTTGTCCGTGGTTCGCCCGGCCGAGTTGGGTGCGCCAGGCACCTTCGAAACGTTCATCAAGATAACGGCTGACGGCTCGGTCACCGCATTCAACGGTCATGTCGACCTCGGCACCGGCATCCGCACCGCGCTCGGACAGATCGTCGCCGAAGAACTCGACGTGTCCTTTGCCCGGGTCGTCGTCGTGCTCGGCGATACCTCGCGCGTGCCCAATCAGGGCGCAACGATTGCCAGCGAAACCATCCAGATCACGGCCGTCCCCTTGCGCAATGCGGCAGCACAGGCGCGGCAGTTTTTGGCCGAGCGCGCGGCGGAGCGGCTCGAGGTTCCCGTCGAAGACCTTTCGATCGAAGACGGCCTGATCCGCGGCAAGGACAATCGCAGCGTCAGCTACGGCGAATTGATTGCCGGCGAGACCGTCCGCCTTGAGTTGAAGGACGACGTTCCGGTCAAGGCGGTGAGCGCTTACAGCATCGTCGGGCAATCGCAGCCGCGCGTCGATCTGCCGGCGAAAGCCACCGGCGAACTCGTCTATGTGCACGACGTGCGCGTGCCCGGCATGTTGCACGGCCGCGTGGTGCGCCCGCCCTATGCCGGCGTCGATGCCGGGCCTTTTGTCGGCACCAGCCTGATCGCGGTCGACGAGGCGTCGGTGCGCGATATTCCGGGATTGGTTGCGGTGGTCACGATCGGCGATTTCGTCGGCGTCATCGCCGAGCGCGAGGAAAATGCGGTCAAGGCGGCGGCGCAGCTTAAGGTGACGTGGAAGCCCGTTCCGACGCTTCCCGATCTGAAGGATGTCGAGACCGCGCTGCGCGCGAATCCCTCGATGCCGCGGACCCTGATCGACAAGGGCGACGTCGATGCTGCGATTGCCGCCGCCGCAAAGCCGATGTCGCGGACTTATGTCTGGCCCTACCAGATGCACGGCTCGATCGGCCCCTCCTGCGCGGTTGCGGATTATCGGGACGGACACATTAAGATATGGTCCGGCACGCAAAATCCGCACATTTTGCGTGCCGATCTCGCGCTGTTGCTGCAGCGGCCGGAAACCGACATCGAATTGATCCGGATGGAGGCCGCCGGCTGCTACGGCCGCAACTGCGCCGATGACGTTTCAGCGGATGCGGTGTTGTTGTCGCGCGCGGTCGGCCGCCCCGTCCGCGTGCAATTGACGCGCGAACAGGAGCACGCCTGGGAACCAAAAGGCACCGCGCAACTGATGGACGTCAAGGGCGGATTGAATGCTGACGGCAGCGTCGCCGGCTACGATTTTGCCACGCGCTATCCATCCAACGGCGCGCCGACCTTGGCGCTGCTGCTGACCGGCACGATCGCGCCGGTCGCGGACGTCTTCGAGATGGGCGACCGCACCGCCGTCCCGCCTTACGATTACGACAACATGCGCGTGGTCGTGCACGACATGCCGCCGATCGTCCGCGCCGCCTGGCTTCGCGGCGTCTCCGCGCTGCCGAACACGTTTGCCCACGAATCCTATATCGACGAACTGGCGACGGAGGCCGGCGTCGATCCGATCGAATATCGACTGCGTTATCTGAAAGATTCTCGCGCGGTCGATCTCGTCAACGCCGTCGCCGAGCGCGCCGGCTGGACCCCGCGCCCGGTCCGGCCGGAGCCCATCGCCGAGGGCGACATCGTTCGCGGGCGGGGTTTTGCCTATGCGCTCTATGTGCACAGCAAATTTCCCGGTTATGGCGCGGCGTGGTCGGCCTGGATTGCCGACGTCGCCGTCAACAAGGCGACCGGCGATGTCAGCGTGACGCGCGTCGTGGCGGGGCAGGATTCCGGCCTGATGATCAATCCGGACGGCGTCCGCCACCAGATCCATGGCAACGTGATCCAGTCGACCAGCCGCGCGCTGATGGAAGAGGTCTCGTTCGATCGCAGTTCTGTGACGAGTCTCGAATGGGGCGCCTACCCCATCATCAAATTTCCGGACCTGCCCAAGATCGACTTGTTGATACTGCCGCGGCAGGACCAACCGCCACTCGGCGTCGGCGAATCCGCCTCCGTCCCGAGCGCTGCGGCCATTGCCAATGCCATCTTCGATGCGACCGGCGTGCGGTTTCGCGAATTGCCTCTTACACCGGAGCGAATTCTCAGGGGATTGCACGGCGAACAGGCCGCGGCTCCAAGCGTCGTACCGTTGGCAGCTCCGAAGCCACCAGCTCCGAGCAACAAATGGCAAAATCCATTTGCTAAACGGCGTGGCGCGCTCGCAACCGTCGCGGCTCTCTGTGCGGCGGCAATCGGCGTCGCGGCGGCCGTGCTGCCATGGCGATCAATCGCGCCGATCGCGCGGCCGGATGCGTCGACCTATTCGCAAGCAACCATCACCCGCGGCCGGCAATTGGCCGCGCTCGGCGATTGCGCGGTGTGCCATACCGATGCGTACGGCGCGATCAACGCCGGAGGCCGCGCGATCGAGACGCCATTCGGCACGATCTACTCGACCAACATCACGCCCGATCTCGAAACCGGCATCGGCGCATGGTCCTATCCCGCCTTCGAGCGCGCGATGCGCGAGGGCATTCATCGCGACGGAAGGCATCTTTATCCGGCGTTTCCCTACACACATTTCGCCAAGGCGACTGATGCCGATCTGCAGGCGCTCTATGCCTACCTGATGGCGCAAGCGCCGGTACGTGCCGAAAATCCAAAAAACGCGCTGGCGTTTCCATTCAACCTGCGCCCGCTGATGGCGGGTTGGAACGCGCTGTTTCATCAGCCAAGCATGTTCGAAGCTGACGCGATGAAGTCAGAGATATGGAATCGTGGCGCCTATCTGGTCGAAGGACTTGGCCATTGCGGCGCCTGCCATTCGCCGCGCAATGCGCTGGGCGCGGAATTGCCAAAGGCCTATCTCGCCGGCGGCTTTGTGGAGGGCTGGGAAGCGCCGCCGCTGACCTCGCTGTCGCACGCGCCGATCCCCTGGCGCGAGGACGAACTTTTTGCCTATTTACGAACAGGCGAATCCCGTTTTCACGGCGTCGCCGCCGGCCCGATGGCGCCGGTGGTGAAGGAGCTCATGGCGTTGCCGGACCAGGACATCCGCGCCATGGCGGTCTATCTCGCCTCGTTCAACGAACCCGCGATCGATAGAGCGGACCAGGAGGACCTCGCCGCCAAACTCGAAAGCTCGACCAGCACCCGAGCCGTCTCAGCATCCGCCGTTGGCGCGCGCCTCTATGAGGGCGCTTGCGCGGTGTGCCATGCCGTCGGCGGTGCGCCGCTGTTCGGCAGCCGGCCGTCGCTGGCGCTGAACAGCAATCTGCACAGCACCAGGCCGGACAATCTGATCGAGGTGATCCTGCACGGCATCGCCTCCCCTGCCTCGAGCGATCTCGGCTACATGCCAGGCTTCAAGGACAGCATGAGCGACGATCAGATCACCGAGCTTGTGGCCTATCTCCGGCAGCAATTCGCCCCCGACAAGCCGCCCTGGACCGGCCTGCCAGCGGCCGTTAGCCAAGCCAGACAAAGGGTTACGCGCTGACCTGCCATGCCCAGCCAAAACCCACTGGTTGCATGGCCTCCGGCGCGATACAGTTTGGCCATGGCAGTCACAGATATCGCATCGCGGACCTACAATCACGGCTGGCGGCTCGACCCGATCGTGCGCAGCCTGCTCGATACCGATTTTTACAAGCTGTTGATGCAGCAAATGATTCGGGATTTTTACCCGGATCAGCAGGTGACGTTTTCGGTCATCAATCGCTCGCGGCATGTGCGGCTGGCCGAAATCATCGACGAGGGCGAGCTGCGCGCCCAGCTCGATCACGCCCGCACCATCCGCTTCAGCAAGAAGGAGTTGATCTGGCTCGCCGGCAATACCTTTTACGGCAAGACCCAGATGTTCTCGCCTGACTTCATCAACTGGCTTAGCAACTTCCGTCTTCCCGAATACGAGCTGCACAAGGTCGACGGCCAGTACGAACTGCATTTTCATGGGCCATGGACCCACACCACGATGTGGGAGATTCCGGCGCTCGCCATTCTCAACGAATTGCGCTCGCGCCAAGTGATGAAAGGCCAAGGACGCTTTGTCCTCGACGTGCTATATGCCCGCGCGAAGGCAAAGCTGTGGAGCAAGGTCGAGCGGCTGCGCAAATTGGAGGGCTTACGGCTTTCGGATTTCGGTACCCGCCGCCGCCACGGATTCCTTTGGCAGCGCTGGTGCGTCGAGGCGGTGAAGGAAGGCCTCGGGCCTTCCTTCACCGGGACCTCCAATGTCTTGCTGGCGATGGACAACGATCTCGAAGCGATCGGGACCAATGCGCATGAATTGCCGATGGTGGCAGCAGCGCTCGCCAACGACGACACCGAACTGCGCTGGGCGCCGTATCGCATCCTCGATCAATGGCGCCACACCTATGGTGGCAATCTTCTGATCGCGCTTCCGGACGCCTTCGGCACAAAGTCATTCCTGCGAGATGCGCCCGAATGGGTGGCCGATTGGACTGGATTCAGGCCGGACAGCGCGCCGCCGATCTCGGCCGGCGAAGAAATCATAAAATGGTGGAAGCAGAAGGGCCGCGATCCCAAGGAGAAGCTTCTGGTGTTTTCTGACGGCATGGACGTTGGATCGATCGAGGAAACCTATCGTCATTTTGCCGGGCGGGTGCGGATCAGCTTTGGCTGGGGCACCAACCTGACCAATGATTTCGTCGGCTGCGCGCCGGATGGTTCGGTCGATCTCGATCCAATCTCGATCGTGTGCAAAGTGACCTCAGTCGATGGCAGGCCGGCGGTGAAACTGTCGGACAATCCGGAAAAAGCAACCGGCAGCGCGTCCGAAGTGGAGCGCTATTTGCGCGTGTTCGGCGACGCCGGCCGCGTCCGCACCGCGGTGCATGTGTGAGGAGGGTGGGAGGCGAGTCCGCCTTCACGTCGTCGTGGCGGCCAACGCCGGGACCCATAACCACTGATGCTTGTTGTTTTGCCAAGCGGCGGCTCCAGCCTTAGCTAACAGCAATATCGGTGGTTATGGGTCCCGGCTCGCGCTTCGCTTGGCCGGGACGACGAAAATCTTAAGCTGGGCTCGCCCCATTCTCTCTCGAAAGATCGTCCGGCAATTTATCCAGCGCTTCGCTGCCGGCTTGCTGGGCGGCCCGGTGCGAACGATGGCCGGAGCCTGCAATCTTGACGCCCATGGCTTGCCGCCGGCGCCTGATCTCCCAACAGAAGGGATCGGCCCCATCACCGCAGCGGCTGACGACGACGTAATAAGTTCGGTTCCTGTTGTCGGGATGC
>DATBYN010000431.1:0-9090 GCA_036513695.1 Bradyrhizobium sp.
ATTCCCTATCAGGTGTTCGAACCGAAGGAACCGGCCCGCCGGCAAGCCGCCTATGCCGACAATTTTGCCTTTCGGCGCGTCGAGCCTTGGACCCACTAAGGCCGGACCCACTGAGGCCGGACCCATTTAGGCTGGGCCCCCTTTAGGGGCGGGATCGCAACGGGCTTTACCCGGCATTTGCCGAGCGACCGAATGTTCCGGGTTGCCTTAGGCTAGGGGGCAATGACACCATGGCGGGAGCCCCAATGCGAAAATTGCGGCGCGCAATCACCTAAAGAAGGCCCATGCCGCTTCACTCCACGACCGATCCGACCTCGTCCGAGTTCGCAGGCAATGCCGAGGCGATGCGCGCGCTGGTCGCCGAACTCCGGCAAACGCTCGATGCGGTCGCCGGAGGCGGTGGCGAGGCATCGCGCGCGAGGCACATTTCGCGCGGCAAGATGCTGGCGCGCCAGCGTGTCGATCTCCTGATCGATCCCGGCACGGCGTTCCTCGAATTGTCGCCGCTGGCGGCTTACGACCTTTATGGCGGCGACGTGCATTCGGCCAGCATCATCACCGGCGTGGGACGGATCTCGGGGAGGGAATGCGTCATCGTCGCCAACGATGCGACGATCAAGGGCGGTACCTATTACCCGATGACCGTGAAAAAGCATCTTCGCGCCCAGGATATCGCGCGGCAGAATAATCTGCCCTGCATTTACATGGTCGATTCCGGCGGCGCGTTCCTGCCGATGCAGGACGAGATTTTTCCCGACGAGCGGAATTTCGGCCGCATCTTCTACAATCAGGCGCAGATGTCCGCCCAAGGCATACCGCAGATCGCCATCGTGATGGGGTCCTGCACCGCCGGCGGCGCCTATGTTCCGGCGATGTCGGACGAGAGCATTATCGTGCGCAATCAGGGCACGATCTTTCTCGGCGGACCGCCGCTGGTGAAAGCCGCGACAGGCGAGGTCGTTACGGCGGAAGAACTCGGCGGCGCCGACGTGCATTCGAGGCAATCCGGCGTCACCGATCACTATGCGCAGAACGACGCGCACGCGATCGGGATTGCGCGGCGCATCGTCGCCACGCTGAAGCAGCCCGCGCGCGCGCCTTTGAACATGCGCGAACCGCGCGAGCCGCTGTTTGCGCGCGAGGAAATCTATGGCGTGGTCCCAGCCGACGGGCGAAAGCCCTATGACGTGCGCGACATCATCGCGCGTCTGGTTGACGGTTCGGAGTTCGACGAATTCAAGAAGCTTTATGGCCAGACCCTGATTTGCGGTTTTGCGCACATCTGGGGCTATCCGGTCGGCATCATCGCCAATAACGGCATCCTGTTCAGCGAGAGTTCGCTGAAGGGCGCGCATTTCATCGAATTGTGCTGCCAGCGCAATATTCCCTTGGTGTTCCTCCAAAACATCACGGGCTTCATGGTCGGGAAGAAATATGAAGCCGGCGGCATCGCGCGGGATGGAGCCAAGCTGGTGACAGCGGTTGCGACCGCGGGCGTGCCAAAGTTCACCGTCGTGATCGGCGGCTCTTATGGTGCCGGCAATTACGGCATGTGCGGACGCGCCTATAGCCCGCGCTTCCTCTGGATGTGGCCGAACGCGAAGATCTCAGTGATGGGCGGCGAGCAGGCCTCGATGGTGCTGAGCCAGGTCCGCCGCGACAACATCGAGGCCAAGGGCGATAGCTGGTCGGCGGAGGAGGAGGACAAGTTTCGAGCGCCGATCCGCGCCCAGTATGAAAGCCAGGGCAGTCCGTATTACGCGACCGCGCGGCTCTGGGATGATGGCGTGATCGATCCCGCCGATACCAGGCTGGTGCTTGGCCTTGGTCTTTCGGCATCGGCCAACGCGCCGATCGAGCCGACGCGCTTTGGCCTGTTTCGGATGTGATGATGAAATCGCAACCCCAGTACCGGCGATTTCGCACCCTCCTGATCGCCAATCGCGGCGAGATCGCAGCCCGTGTGATCCGCACCGCCCGCGCCATGGGCTTGCGCACGGTTGCGGTCTATTCCGAGGCCGACCGCGACGCCATGCATGTCGCGATGGCCGATTTTGCAGTGCTGCTCGGGCCGGCGCGGGCGCGCGACAGCTATCTCAACATCGCGCGCGTGATCGAGGCGGCGCGCCAGAGTGGCGCCGAAGCCGTGCATCCCGGCTATGGGTTCCTTTCGGAGAATGCGGAATTCGCGGAAGCCTGCGCGGCCGCCGGATTGGTGTTCGTCGGTCCCACCGCCGACATGATGACGGCGATGGGCTCGAAGTCCGGCTCGAAAATGCTGATGGAAAAGGCTGGTGTGCCGCTGGTGCCGGGCTATCACGGTGAAGCCCAGGACGAGGCCACGCTGGCAAAAGCCGCCGACAAGATCGGCTTTCCGGTGCTTGTAAAAGCCTCCGCCGGCGGCGGCGGACGCGGCATGCGCATCGTGCGATCGGCGGCCGAGCTTGCGGGGGCGATCACCAGCGCCAAGCGGGAGGCAAAAGCTGCGTTCGGCGACGATCGTATGCTGATCGAGAAATTCGTCGACAATCCCAGGCATATCGAGGTGCAGGTGATCGGCGACAGCCACGGCAATCTGTTGTCACTCTTTGAGCGCGAGTGCACCTTGCAGCGTCGGCACCAGAAGGTAATCGAGGAAGCGCCGTCGCCGACGCTCGACGCCGCGGGCCGCGAGGCGGTCTGCGCCGCCGCGCGCAAGGCGGCCGCCGCCGTGAATTACGTCGGTGCCGGCACCATCGAATTCGTCTCCGACGGCAAGGATGTGTTCTTCATCGAGATGAACACGCGGCTGCAGGTCGAACATCCCGTCACCGAGCTGATCACCGGCATCGATCTCGTCGAATGGCAGTTGCGGGTCGCGTTCGGCGAAAAATTGCCACTGACACAGGACCAGATCACGTTAAACGGCCATGCCATCGAGGCCCGGGTTTACGCGGAGAATCCGAACAAGAACTTCATGCCGTCGGTTGGCCGCATCAAAACCTGGCGGATGCCGGAGCCGTCGAATGGCCTGCGGATCGATGCCGGATACCGCGAGGGTGATGCGGTCTCGCCGTATTACGACGCCATGCTGGCCAAGGTGATCGCGTGGGCGCCAACCCGGGATGCAGCAATCGAGAGGCTCAATCGCGGACTAGAGGAATCGGATGTTCGCGGCATCGTCACCAATATTCCATTCCTGTCGGCGCTGGTGACGCATCCTGACGTGCGCGCCAACGCCATCGATACCGGCTTTATCGAACGCGAACTGAAAGGTCTGACGCCGGCAGCAACGGCGCCCGGTGACCTCGAGCTTTGTGCGGCCGTCGCAGCCATCCTCGGCGAAGAGGCAAAGTCCCCTCGAGCTGAGCCGCACTCGCCGTGGCTCACATCCGGCTGGATGCCGGTCGGCCGTCGCCAGCGGGTATTCAAGTTCCGCCATGGGCATGAGGCCGAACAGGAGATCTGCCTGCACTATGGCAACGGTCCCGCGGCGCTATCGATCGGCGAGCGGGAATTGGCGTTCACCTTTTCGGCGACGGAAGATGGCGGGTTCGACCTCACGCTTGCCGGAATGAAATCGCACATCGTCGCAGTCGTCGAGGGCCATGAACTCTATGTGCGCACCCGCAACGGCCGCTTCGACCTGCATTGGGTCGATCCGTTCGGCGGCGAGGCCGAAGAACAGGTCGGCGAGGACAAGATCGTCGCCCCGTTGCCGGGTACGGTGGTGGCGCTATTGGCGGAGGAGGGCGCAAGGCTGGAAAAGGGCGCGCCGATCCTCACCCTTGAAGTGATGAAGATGGAGCAGACCTTGCGCGCGCCGTTCGCCGGCGTACTGAAGGCGATAAAGTGCAAGGTCGGCGATATCGTCGGCGAAGGCGTCGAGCTCGCCGAGGTCGAGCCCATAACTTCCTAAGAGAGCGCCTCGTGAGGGCAGCATGAGCGATACCGTGCGCATCATCGAAATGGGGCCGCGCGACGGCCTGCAGAACGAAAAGACGCCGGTCAGCGTCGAGGCGCGCATCGCGTTTATCGAGGCGCTGGTCGCGGCCGGGCTGAGCACGGTCGAGGTCGGCGCTTTCGTGTCGCCGAAGGCGATCCCGCAGATGGTCGGCTCGGATCAGGTGCTGCGCGGCGTTAATCATCTCGCGGGCGAATTCCACGTTCTGGTTCCGAACGAGAAGGGTTACGAGGCGGCGCGCGCTGCGGGCGCCAAGGTGATCTCGGTATTCGCTGCCGCCTCGGAGGGCTTTTCGCGGGCCAATATCAATTGCTCGATCGCCGAATCGATCGAGCGCTTCAAGCCCGTCGTTGTCGGCGCCAAGGCCGATGGCATCAGGGTGCGCGGCTATATCTCCTGCGTGCTCGGTTGCCCCTTTGACGGCGAGGTGAAGCCGCAAGCCGTGGTGGAAGTCGCCCAAAAACTGTGGGAACTCGGCTGCTACGAAATCTCGCTCGGCGATACCATCGGCGTCGGCACGCCGGCAAAAGCGCGGCAAATGCTGCGCGCCGTATCCCGCGCGGTGCCGATGACGAACCTCGCGATGCACTTCCACGACACCTACGGCCAGGCGCTCGCCAATCTCTATGCCGGGATGGAGGAGGGCGCCCGGGTGATCGATTCCGCCGCCGGCGGCCTCGGCGGCTGCCCGTTCGCGCCGGGCGCCACCGGCAATGTCGCGACCGAGGACGTGGTCTATATGCTGGAAGGCATGGGGATTGCGACCGGCGTCGATATGACAAAACTATTGGCGGCGACGAATGCGGTCAGCCGGTTGCTGGGACACCCGCCGGTGAGTCGCGTGGCATCGGCATTGAACGCGAAGCGGACAAGGGTGGGCTAAGGCGCTGTTTGGACCGCCCATCAAATGCCCGTTACCGGGAAAAAGATTTTTTCGGCCGGCCGGGTAACAAACGCCGTCGCGGGACCGTTGTGAACATGGCGGCACAAGTCGCCTTCGAAACCGTCTCAGAGGGAAGATCAACCAATGACCATTCGCACCCGCATCGCGCTCGGAGTTTCCGCCGCCGCTGTTTCGCTTAGCCTGGCGCTGGCGCCTGCTGCTTTCGCCCAGGACAAGATGGGCAAGGACGACGGCATGAAGAAGGACACCATGTCCAAAGACACGATGAAAAAGGACACCATGTCCAAGGACACGATGAAAAAAGACACCATGTCCAAGGATGCCATGAAAAAAGACGACGGCATGAAGAAAGACGAAATGAAGAAGTAATTGTTGCCGTTTCGTTTCCCTGCAGGCTCGCCCCGGTCGGGGCGGGCCGGTCTTGATTAGTGTTTTTTCGTGCGGTCGCAGACGCGCGACAGCGCGGCGCGGTCAGCTATTTTCGCTTCTTGCGGGCGGCATAGCGCGCATCGCGTGCGGCCTTGCGTTCGGCTTCGAGTGCCGCTTCCCGTGCTGCCGCTTCTTCCTTTTCGCGGGCGAGTTGAGCTGCGGCTTGTGCGGCGGCTTCCTCTTCAAGGCGTTTCTGCTCGGCCTTGGCGGCCTCGCGCGCGAGTTTGGCCTTGGCGCGCTCCGCCGCCTGCGCTTCGCGCTCGGCGCGTCGCTGCATCACCGCTGGATCGTCCGGACCCGGCTGGTTGCGAAACTTGTTGAGGATGTCCTGCCTTGCCTGCTGCGCCGCTTTCTGCCGGTCCGCGAAGTTAGGTTCCTTGAATCCACTCATTGAAAGGGCCTTGTCGCTTTCGTTGTTGGTGGCGCAAGCCGCAAAGACGCCCGCGCGATCGGGAGCGGTGTACAGCGGCGCGCGCCGGGAAGCCATCAATTATCCGCTGGCCGGCGCATCGTGCGGATCAGGGGTCGCCGCCAAACATGACGCTGTCGTGAAACTCGATCGCTCCCGCGGTCTCGGGTGATGAGACGCGGATTCGCGGACGTCCCTTGCGGAAGTGAAAATCTCAACAGACGTAACTACTTGCGCCGACTATTTAAGGTTTTGCCGTCACTCCGCGCTGCTCGAACCTTGTGGCGTAGGCGTCAGGCGATTTAGTCTGGGCTAGACGTCGACGATCTGGAGGCCAAATTGGGCTGGTTCGACTGGCGCGGTGCAAGGGCGCGAGGATCATCGGAGCCCGTGGGGGAGACTGCGGATCGCTCCACGCCCACGGCGACTCTTCAGGCATTGCAAAAATCCGTGCCGGACTATCTCGACCGTGTCGATCGCGGCGATCTGATCTATCCGGCCTGCAAACGAACGCCTGAGGGGGTCGACGGCGACGTGCGCGCGATCTGGGAGCACACGCGGATCGAGGCGATGCGCTATATCATCATGGTTCCCGGGCGCAACGACGAATGGCTGATCGATCCGGCGCGCCAGCCCGAGATGCTCGACGCCTTCCTCCGCAAGCCCCCGCACGAGGACACCGTGATCGATTTCACCGGTGTTGCTAAAGAGGATTTCGTGATTGCCGTCATTGCCGGGCTGAATTGGCTGATCCACTGCGCGGTTCTAGCGGGCGTCGATCGAAAAAAATTCTCAGGGGTCCAGAGCAATTTCAGGAAGATCACGGTGATCGCGCGGCGATGGTGGGCGCTCGAGGGTTCGGAGCTCCGCTGTCAGGAGATGCTGGCGCGGGGCCAAAAGCCTCCGCTGATGCTGTATCTGGTCTGGCTCGAATACACTCGCCTGGCAAAAGAGATCGCCGCGGCGGCGATCTCTAGGCGCGATGTCGGAGATCGCCGGACCGAACTGAATGCCGCGCTGGCGCCCGTTGTAAAAACGACGGCGCGGCTCGAACGGGCCAGCGATCCCGATGATTTGCTAGCTGAGTGATGGCGGTATCGAATAGGCCGCTTAGAGCCAGCCGGCGCTGAGATCGACGCCGATGATCATCATGCCAAATGACACAACCAGGCCGAAACAAGCAAACATCGCGATGGTCTTGAGAGACTGATCGTCCGCCTGCGCCGAACGCTCCGAAACGATGGAAATGGTAGTCATGGTAGCCCCCGTTATGGTTGGCCCAGAAATGCATTGGGCCCGCAACTTGTAAGCGCGAAGTGTTGATAGCGGCTTGCCACGCATCGTTAATTAATTGGCAATCAATGCGTAGTTTCCCTGATCCGGAAGGCTAGGCCGCGACGCGGCGCCGCAGCCGAATTCCGTGGGGTTGTGAACTCGTTCACATCGAACGGGGCCGCTCCCTCCTATTGTCCCGCGCACTGGAACGGGAGGGACGAACCATGTTCGGTACAGTGTGGAATCGTAAACAGTTTGGATTTGTCGCTTTGATCCTGACGCTCGCGTGCGCCGCTGCGTTTCTTTCGATCGCGCTGGTGCATCCAAAGCCGACTGCCAACGGCACCCTCGGTGTCGGATGGCAATGCAACAAGACCGCGGGAATGCTGACGGTCTGCACCAGGGTTGCTCACGCGCGGCCTACCTCCGACAGTCCGCGCAACGACCAGCCGCGCTTACGGCAGGCGTGATCGCGGCAAAATTTTTCATTCGGGCGACGTGAGCAGCCTGAAGCCATCGTTATTTCCTGATGGAGAGAAGTGGTGATAGCAAGCTTTGGCGCGGCGGTATCAGATCCGCCGTCGCTGGAGCTCAACCGGCGATGACCGACCCCGATCAAGATCAAGGTGACAACCGGCGTGGCGCGATGGCGGGCCTCGCGATTGCGGTGGTCTTGCTGGTGGTCGGATTGTGGCTGGCCCACGCGCTGACCGCCTCCAGCAAGATGCAGGATTGCCTGATGTCGGGCCGAACCAACTGCAACGTCATCGAGCCTGCCCGCTAAACCCCCGCTCAGCTTCCCCATTTGTGAAAAGAGCCGTGCCCTAGTTCCAGGAATCGGCCCGAACTGCCAAGCGGTGACACAAATTGTCCAGATTTGTAGAGCGACAAAGGGGAGACGCTGACCGGCCGTGTTGCCCGACGGGGTCGACGAACGCGAATAGATAGCCGCGCAGATGACTGCCGCGGCATCGCCAATGAGGGATATGCGAGAATGAGCGCGTCCAACCGGTCCAAATTCATCCTTCCTTTGGCGTCGTCGCTGGCCATGTTCGCGCTGTCGGCGCATGCGGAAGACGCCGCACCAGCGCCCGCGCAGCCCGCTCCGGCGCCGGCCGCGCAACCCGCGTTACCGCCCACCGCGCAAACCGCTTCACCACCCGCGGCCAAGACGGCGGTTCAAACCAAGAAAAAAGGCCCCTCGCAGGGGGCGAGCCGGGCTGCGCACGGCGCCTTGCCGACGCGCAATTTCAGCGGACAGGCCTATCGCGGCCGGGTCGCCTGGGAAGGAGGACGCTGGCATCACGAAGTTCACAACGGCCGCGACGGCTGGTGGTGGGATGTCGGCGGCGCCTGGTATTACTACCCGGAACCGATGCAAGGCCCGCCCACCTATATCTCCGAGGACTACGTCGATGATGTCGGACCGCCCATCGGCTATCCGCCGCCGCCCGTCGCCTATGCGCCACCGCCGCCCGATCCGGGCGCGAGCGCCGTTGGCGGCGCCATTGTCGGAGGGTTGCTGGGCGGCCTTTTGAGCGGACGCGTGGAAGGCGCCGCCATCGGTGCCGTTGCCGGCGGCGCGACCGGTGCTATCGCCGGCGCCACCGCCGCCTCGCAGCCCGGCTACTATCTGGCGCAAGGCAACTGCTACTATCGGTATCCGTCAGGGCAATACGTGCTGGCCGATCCGCGCGCCTGCTACTAGGCTGGTTACGAAGTATCATTTCGATGAGCAAAAAAGGTCCCGGCACTCGCTGGGACCTTTTTGTGTCACCGGTTCGCGCCGGTTTGCTTTGAGCGCAAACAGCCGCGGTGATGCGACGGACGTGCCGGGTTTCAAGACCCGGATTGTGCACTCCTGGTGAACAGTGCTTTCCGGTTTTCGCCGATTATTGGAACGCGCGGCTGGCGTTATCTCCGCTGCACGCAAGGCGCGAGGCGCAATTGTTTTGCGAACCCGCGTCCAACCGGAGGAGCAACGACCATGCGCAAGACATTCCTGACCTTCCTGGCCGCGTCGCTGCTGGCTGCATCGTGCGTACAAGTGGCCGCCGCCGCCGAACGCCAACATGCCCGCAAGCCCGCGCCGGCGAGCCAGCAATTCCGCAACGCCAACAACGCAGTCGC
>DATBYN010000432.1:0-2041 GCA_036513695.1 Bradyrhizobium sp.
TCTGCTGCGCAGCACGCATGGCCGCGTCAGAAAATTCGGCGACCGGCACATTCTGGATATATGCCGTGAAATAAGAGACTACGAGGCCGTCAATCTGCAACTCGAGCATGGCACATTGGGCAGAGATTGCCACGACATTCATCGGCGGTTTTCCTGGATTCTGCGCGCCGCGCCCCGGCTCTCGGTGACGTTCCACACCGTGTTCCAATGCGAGGCCTTCAATTATCGGGAGTACTTCAGAGAGCTTCTGAAGCGCAATTTCGCAAAAGCCATTGCAATGAGAACGCAGTACAATCGCGAGCACCTGCTGTCGGCGGGGCTGGCCAGCCGCCTTCGGCGCGCGCAACACTTCAAGCCCGTCACTCTGATCGTGCATACCCGCCGCGACCTCTCACAGATGAAATTCGCGCACGGCATGCGGAACGTGTATGACCATCCCCTGTCGTTTCTGTCCGCCGCCGAGGTGGCGGAAGTTCGGCGCGGCGCGTCGCGGAAAAAATTTCCGGTACTCGACAATGTCCCGGCCGGAAGCAGACTGATCGGGGTTTTCGGCTTTCTCGGGCGCTACAAGGGGTTCGATACCGTCGTCAGGGCACTGCACCACCTGCCAAAAGATCATCACCTGCTGATTTTCGGCGGGGTCCATCCCAATGAAATCAAGCGCCACCAGCCCATCGATCCGGTCGTCTCGTCATTGTTCGACGCGGGTTATGTCGATACCAGTGTGGCCGAGCGGATCCTATCCAGCGGGGAGGGGACCGCGCCGGCGGTCTCGGTCGCCGTTGACAGCTCGATGCGCGATCTGCTGATCGAGCATCCCAAGGATCTGTCGGATCGCATTCATTTTATGGGGGCCCAGAGCGACGCCGATTTCCTCGGCGGCATGGCGATCTGCGACGCCGTCGTGTTCCCTTACCTCGAAGTCGGGCAATCCTCGTCCGGCCCGATTTCCCAGGCATTGGAGCTGGGCTGCCGTGTGATTGCTTCGCGGACCCACACCTTTATTCAGCTCAGCCGATATCACCACAATCTTATCGAGTTCTTCGACATCGGCAACCACCTCGAACTGGCCGGCCGCGTCCGAGCGCGGCCGCAATTCGAGCGGCGCGACCATCTCCCGGCATTCAACGTCGAGACCAACAAGGCGGTCTACCTCGCCGCCAACGGCTCTCCCGCCGCGGCTTCCCGGGTCAGGGTTTGACCCAAAGTCAAATTGCTCGCGACAATCGGTCTCTGCGAACCTATGATCAAGGCTGATTTGGAGGTGCCGAACTGAGGAGCGCAGAATGAGAAACGGGTTTCGCGTTTATGATTCCGACACGCATGTCAACCCTGCCGCGGAGGTGCTGGAGCGCTACGTCGACCCGGCTTTTCGGGCGCGCCTTGGCGAGCTGTCGCCTTACCGGTTTGCGGTCGGGCAAGGAGCTGTCGGCGGTGTGGAAGGGCTCCATAATTATCGCGTCGGGACGAAATACTACCGGCGGGTTCTTGGCGAGCGCGCGCCCCGCGATACCTTCACCGGGCGCGAGACGAAATGGATGGGCAGCAAGATGCCGCGGCCCGGCGTGCAGGACGACCAGGCTGAGAACCGCGTCGAGGACATGGATGACGAAGGGACCGATGTTCATTTCTTGATACCAACCTCCTGGCTCAGCGCCGTCGGCCTTCCCGACCCGGCGCTCGAAATCGGCCTCATACGCGCCTACCACCGGCACATGTCGGATTTTTGCGGGCAATATCCGACGCGCCTCAAGAGCATGATCGTTGCGTCAACCCGCGTTCCGGAGGAAGCCGTGCGCGAGATCCGCGAATGGGGCAAATCGAAATGGGCCGTCGCGGTGATGCCGCTGCTCGCGAAGGACCTGCCGGCGGATCATCCCGATTTGAGCCCGATCTGGGAGGCGGCCCAGGAATACGATCTGCCGATCGCCAACCACAGCTTTACGTGGAACCCGCCCTACTACCCGGGGTACGAGGATCTCTGGGAAAACATCTTCCTCGGCCGTCTCGCAGCGCATCCCTGGGGTGCGATGCGGTTTGT
>DATBYN010000433.1:0-5024 GCA_036513695.1 Bradyrhizobium sp.
ACATGAAACGCGAGGAAATAGGCAACCGTGAAACCGATCAGCAGCGTCAAGCCCCATGTCAGCAGGCATAGCTTCACCGTCTTCAGGTAGGTTTTCAGGATCGTGCAGAGGTCCGGCAGGCCGGCGATGCAGCCCTCGAACGTATCGGTGTAGCCGCGCAGGCTGAACGCCGGGATCATCTCGTATTCGTTATAATCCCACGCGCTGACGATGGTCACAAGCGCGAGCGGCAACAGAAAGAACAGCGCAAACACCAGCATCATCGGTCCGGCCTGAAGCCATGCGATCGATCTGCGTTCCTGCTTCATCGAAGGGCCACTCTGCTCACACGCGGAAGGAGGCTTGCCGCGCCTTTTGGGCGCGGCAAGCGCATGGATGCATCAAGCGGCGATGAATTCGTTCCACTTGCGGACCATGTAGTCGTTCTCGTCCATCACCGCATTCCAGCAGGCGACACCACCCATGCGGTCGTCATAGGAGCCGCCGTCGCGGACGGCGCCGGCCTTCTCGAGCAGGGTGCCATCCGGCGCCTTGATGTCGCCGACGGCGGGCTTGCCTTCCATCCAGTAGCCCCACTCGTCGGCCGTCATGTTGGCCTTGGCGGTGGAGAGCACGGCGGAATAATAGCCCTGGCGATTGAGATAGGCGCCGGCCCAGCCCGAGAGATACCAGTTCACGAATTCATAGGCCCAATCGAGTTTTGGTCCCGAAACCGCCTTCGAGACGCAGAAACCGGACGCCCACGAGCGATAGCCTTCCTTGAGCGGTTGGAAGGTGCATGCGATTCCCATCGAGCGCACTTTGGTGACGGCCGGGGACCACATCGACTGGATGACGGTTTCGCCCGACGCCATGAGGTTGACCGATTCATTGAAATCCTTCCAGAACGCGCGGAATTGGCCGGCCTTCTTGGCGTCGGTCATGACCTTCATGGTGAGATCGATCTCGGCCTTGGTCATGTTGCCCTTGTCTTCATATTTGTGCTGGCCGGTGGCTTCGACGACCATGGCGGCGTCCATGATGCCGATCGAGGGAATGTTGAGGATCGCGGCCTTGCCCTTGAATTCGGGGTTGAGCAGTTCGGCCCACGAACTGATCGGCCGCTTGATCAGGTCCGGTCGAATACCAAGCGTATCGGCATTGTAGACGGTCGGGATCAGGGTGATGAATTCGGTCGGGGTCGCCGAAAAGTTCTTGGAATTCGCACCTTCAAGGTAAAGCACCTTCCATGGCGCCGTGCCCTGACCGCCGATCTTCTTGCCGTTCGGCAGCTGGCCCTTGGTGAAGACCGGGGTGATGTTGTCGAATTCCTTGATCTTCTTGGCGTCGAGCGCAAAAATGTTGCCCGACGGCACGAGCTTCTTCAGCGAGAAATATTCCGTATCGAGCACGTCGAATGAATTCGGCTGGGTGATGACGCGCTTGGTCACATCGTCGGTCGTCGCCGTGATGTATTCGATCTTGATGCCGGTATCCGCGAGACATTTCTTCGAGATTTCGTCACCTTCGTTCACCGCGGTTCCGAGATAGCGCAGAACCTTCGGCTCGGCTGACTGGACGTAGGGAAATCCGGTAATCGCGCCCGAGCCCGCAGCAAGGCCGGCTACACTAGCGGCGCCCTTGAGCAACGTGCGACGGTTGATGCTTTTGCTCATTTTCGATCGATCGGTCATGGTCATCTCCAAAGTTGGATGTCAGGCCACCGGCTCAGGCGACGCGACGGTTGCGGGACTATGGGTCTTCAGCGGCGTTGCGAGCGCCGGGTTCCAGGTGGCGACAACGCGCTCGCCGACGCTGTAATTGGCGGCGTCAAACTGGCTTTCGGTGAGATGGGCGGAGATCTCGGTTCCGGCTTCGGCTGAAATCCCGACCATGACATACGTGCCCTGGTATTCGACTTCGTTGACGGTGCCCGCGATCGAAGGACCGTCGACGGCCTCGCCCGGCCTTTTCAGCATCAGACGATCATTGCGAACGGCGAAGGTCTCGTCTCCGACGGCAATGACGTTGTGGCCGCCAATGAATTTCGCCGTGAACTCGGTACGGGGATGGTTGAAAATCTCGCGCGGCGAGCCCTGCTGTTCGATCCGTCCGGCATTCATCAGAACCACGATATCCGCCAGCGCCATCGCCTCGTCTTGACCGTGCGTGACATGGATGAAGGTGATCGCCAGCTCGCGTTGCAGTTTTTTCAGTTCGGCGCGCATGCGCAGCCGCAAGAATGGGTCAAGCGCGGAAAGCGGCTCGTCCAGCAGCAGGATTTGCGGCGAGGTGATCAAGGCTCGCGCCAGCGCCACGCGCTGCTGCTGGCCACCCGAAAGCTGCGCTGGAAGCCGCGCTGCATAAGCCTGCATGTCGACAAGCTCGAGCAGTTTTTTGGCCTCGGCATGGCGCTCCGGCTTGACGACGCCTCTCATCTTCAGGGCGAAGGCGACGTTGTCGATCACGGAAAGATGCGGAAACAGCGCGTAAGACTGGAACATCATCGCCGTGCTGCGCTCGGCGGGGGCGAGATCAGTGACGTTTTTGGGCCCGACGATAATGTCCCCGGATGTCACCGATTCATGGCCCGCGATCATTCGCAAGGTGGATGTCTTGCCGCAGCCGGAAGGTCCAAGCAGGCAGCAATAGGAGCCCGCCGGGATCTTGAGATTGATCGCGTCAACGGCGGTGGTACTGCCGAACGTTTTCGTCAATTGCACCAATTCCAACGCTGCTCTGGCTGCCATCCGTGTCCCGTCCGTATTGTCTGCCGAGGATTGGGCACCCCTGGCGCGCCGAGTAGCCCCTGTTTCGTAAGAACGCCCGGCCCGGCAAGAACATGTGCAACGCGTATGCCAAGGCGCGACGCGCATCAGCGATTGGTTGGCCGGGCCTTGCGTCTGCGCCGTGCTTTCGTGCCGCCTCCTCGATTCTGTTCCGGTCGCGCGCAGTGAAACCGATCCGGTGCCGTTCGACGACCGGTTGGATCGATCCGCGCCGGTCGCAAAATACCGGCTGCCGACCAAAATCGGTTCAAATCGGCCGCGGGCTGCTCTAATTTTAAGCAGTTGTCTCAATATTAAGGCAGGCGTGTTCCGGCAGCCAGGGACGAGGGCGCTAGTCGTGCCCATGTTCCGGCGATGTCAGCCCGAACGTCTTTATCAGATCCGCGACCTGCTCCGGCGTCAGAAAACGCGGGTTCAGCCCGCGCAATAGCAAATAGAGTTTTGCGGTCTCTTCCAATTCCTCGATCGCGAACACCGCGGCTTCCAGCGTATCGCCTGAGACCACCGGGCCGTGATTAGCAAGCAGCACGGATGAATATTTTCCGGCGAGGCCCTTGATGGCATCGGCGACCGCGGGATCGCCGGGCCGATAATACGGCACCAGCGCGGTTGAGCCGCACTTCATCAGGTAATACGCCGTCATCGGCGGCAGTGCAGCGCGCGGGTCGATCTCCGGCAGCATCGAGAGTGCGACCGAATGCGTCGAATGCAAATGCACGACCGCACGCGCGGCGTTGCGCGTCTGGTAGAGCGCGCTATGCAGCGGCACTTCCTTGGTCGGGGCATCGCCGGAGGCGAGCTGGCCGTCGGGCAAGAGCCGCGACAGCCGCGCCGGATCGAGAAAGCCGAGCGAGGCGTTGGTCGGCGTCACAAGCCAGCCGCCGTCGTCGAGCTTCACGCTGATATTTCCAGAGGAGCCCGGTGTCAGCCCGCGCTCGAACAGCGAGCGGCCGAGCCGGCAGATTTCCTCGCGGATCTTGCTTTCGGTCATGGCAGCACCCTCTTTGCCGCCTTGTCTCATGCTTTGGCAGCGCGGCCAAGCCGTGATACGGAGAGACAAAAGCCGTTTTCGAATTTCGGCTTAAGAGGAACCGCCAAAGGAAAAGTCGCATGCCTGAAGCAAACATCCCAAAACCGCGCGTCGCCGTCATCGGGCTCGGCTCGATGGGATCTGGCATGGCGACCTCACTTCGTCGCGCGGGCTTTGATGTGACGGGCTGTGATGTGTCTGCGGATGCGGTTGCACGGTTCGTTGCCGAAGGCGGCAAAGGCGCCAAGACGCCGGCGGAGGCCGCCCAGGGGGCCGGTATCGTCGTCAGCGTGGTCCTCAACGCGGCCCAGACCGAAACCATCTTGTTCGGCAAGGACGGCGTCGTCGAGACGCTGGCAACGGATGCGGTGTTCGTCTCCTCCGCCACCATGGATCCGGAAGTAGCAAAGCGTCTGGCGAAACAGCTGGAAGCGACCGGCCGGCATTATCTCGACGCGCCGATCTCTGGCGGGGCGCAGCGCGCAGCGCAGGGCGAACTGACCATTCTTGCCTCGGGCAGCGCTGCCGCCTTCGCCAAGGCGCGGCCCGCGCTCGACGCCATGGCGGCAAAACTTTATGAGCTCGGCGATGCCGCGGGCCAGGGCGCCGCGTTCAAGATGATCAACCAGTTGCTCGCGGGCGTGCATATCGCGGCCGCCTCGGAGGCGATCACCTTCGCCGCCAGGCAAGGCCTCGACCTGCAAAAAGTCTATGAGGTGATCACGGCCTCGGCCG
The DNA here is from genome assembly GCA_036513695.1 of Bradyrhizobium sp. Classification (GTDB taxonomy): domain Bacteria; phylum Pseudomonadota; class Alphaproteobacteria; order Rhizobiales; family Xanthobacteraceae; genus Bradyrhizobium. Next base: position 4,534 of record DATBYN010000433.1, read on the forward strand.
GTAATTCCTGGATGTTCGAGAACCGCATGCCGCATGTGATCGCCGGCGATTACAAACCGCGCAGCGCGGTGGAAATTTTTGTCAAAGACCTCGGCATCGTCCAGGACATGGCGCGTAATGCCAGGTTCCCCGCGACGTTGGCATCCGCGGCGCTGCAAATGTTTCTGATGGCATCGGCGTCCGGCATGGGCCGCGACGACGACGCCTCGGTGGCGCGGCTCTACGGGCGCATCTCGGGCACGCGTCTGCCCGGCGAGCCGAAATAGAAGCGAACGAACAAGAGGACCGTCGATGCCCCGTTTCGCCGCCAATCTTACGATGATGTTCAACGAAGTGCCGTTTCTCGATCGCTTTGATGCGGCGGCAAAGGCCGGATTCACCGCCGTCGAATTCCTGTTTCCCTACGATCATCCGGCAGACGCCATCGGCGAGCGGCTGCGTCGTAATAATCTGACGCAGGCGCTGTTCAACCTGCCGCCGGGCAATTGGGA
>DATBYN010000434.1:0-8240 GCA_036513695.1 Bradyrhizobium sp.
GCTGATGCGGGTGAAGTCAGCTGACGCCACCAGGTTCGTGGCGATGCCGCTCAACCGCGGCTGATTGCGAGCGCCCTTATAATTGGCGCGCCGCGACGCCGGCGTGAGCCAGACGATAGTTGAAGGGGACAGGCCTGCGCCGGTCCCCTTCGGCATTGTGGCTCGCGCTCCGGATGGCGGGTCAGTCGCAATAGGGTTTGAAGCCGAACCTGCAACGGTCGAAGCAGCGCGCGTTATATTCCTTCGACGCGCAGGCGCGGCATGTGTTCTCACATGTGGTTGCCAGGTTCGTATCGATGGTGGATTGCGCGGGTTCCTCCGCTGTCTGCATCTTTGACAAAATAAACGCTGTGAATGTTATTGCGGCCGCGATGACAAACAAAATGATCAAGGCGATGCGGACCGGCGAGGGTGGTAGCGCTTCCTTTTGCGATGGCTTCGGCATGGGCGGCTCCGGCCTTGCAGGGAGAGAATAACGCAGAAAGCGTGCCCTGATCAGCCGAAGCATGACGGTCAATCCGATTGCGGCCGCGCTGCTCGCAACCGGACTCGTCGGTGAGCCCATCACGCCCAACCTTGTCGCCGGTCTGGTCGCGGTCTTCTTCGGCATTTGGGTCGCGACGACGCAGCCGCGAGCCGCCCGGCCACTAGTGGCGGGCAGCGAAGCGAAATCACTGCGTTAAAGTATGTACAGGAACCTAAAAACCGTCCGATGCCATCTTGGGTTCCTGTGCCTATATTCGTTTTTGGTGCAGCCCGGATTGCGCGATTGCACGCCGTTGAGATGCATTACAAATTAAGGTCGCGCAATCCGGACTACGCAATCGATGGGACAGCATAATGCGTGTGGAAGATTTCGACCTCCTGCGTCAGCGCATGCTCGCCGAAGTCTCCGCGGGCGTGTTTCATGTGAGCGAGACCATCGGCAAGGCGGCGCTCGCCGAACGGGTCATGACGGCGATGGACAAGGTGCCTCGACACGAATTCGTGCCGGTCGAGCTGCAGCCCTATGCCTACGCCAATATTCCGCTTCCGATCGGATTCGACAAAACAATCTCGCAGCCTTTCATTGTTGCGCTCATGACAGATCTGCTCGATCTCACGGCGAATGACGTGGTGCTCGAGATCGGAACCGGTCTCGGCTACCAGGCCGCGATTCTCGGTCAGCTCGCACGCAAGGTCTACAGCATCGAAATCATTGAGGAGCTCGCGAGCCAAGCGAAGCAACGTCTCAACCGGCACGGCGTGAGCAATGTCGAGATCAGAATCGGCAATGGCTATCACGGCTGGTCCGAGCACGCCCCGTTCGACAAGATCATCGTCACCGCGGCACCCGATCTCATTCCGCCTCCGCTCCTTCATCAGTTGCGGCCGGGCGGCAAGATGGTGATCCCCGCTGGCCTGCCCGACGCGCAGCAGCTTTTTCTCGTCGAAAAAGACGAGAACGGGAGGGCGCGAACGAAAGAGATTCTGCGCGTGCGCTTCTCGCAACTGGAGGAGGCGCCCGCGTAAGGCGGGTGCGGGCGCTATTCCGCCGCCTGCCGCGCAGGTGGCCGGATGCTCGCAAGCCCGTCCGCGTCGGTCGCGGAAATGGTCGTGCGCACCATCAGGCGCGGCTCGTGCGCCGGCCACGGCCGGCCGCGGTGCATGGTCGCGCGATTGTCCCACATGACCACGTCGCCGCTGCGCCAGGCGTGCACATAACTGCGCCCCGGCGCAGTCGCAGCGTCCATCAGTTCGGCGAGGAGCTTCTTCGCCGCGGCGGGTTCCAGGCCCTCGATGGCGCAGGCATGCGAGGCGATGTACAGCGCAGTGCGGCCATTCGCCGGGTTTTTCCAGGCCAATCGCCAGCACTGCGGCGGCAGCGCCGCGCGTTCCTCCGCGCTGGCGAGATCGGCCGCGATCTTGCCGCGTGAATGAGCATAGTCATGCCAGGCAAAGGATCGCTCGAGGCGGTCGCGCAGCCCTTGATCGAGCCGCTCCCAGGCAAGGCGCGTCGAAACGTATTCGGTCTCGCCGCCGCGTGCCGGGATGATGCGCGCGGAGAGGACGGAGGCAAGCGCCGGCACGCGCTTAAAAGTGCTGTCGCTATGCCAGAGCTGATTGGCCTTGTTGCGCATCGCAAGCCGATGGTCCGCCGGGACAACCTTGCCGTTTGCGTCAATGGTGCTGAGAATGACAAGATTGGTGCCGACCCCCTGAGATCCGACCTTGGTGATTTCAAGCGGTCCGAAGCGGCGCGAAAAAGCAAGCTGCGCCTCGTCTGTTACATCCTGGCCGCGAAAAACGAGCACCGAATGCTCCTCGAAGGCGGCGCGCACCGCCTCGTAGGCGCTATCGTCGGCGGCGACATCGGCAAGCGTGACGCCGCGCAACTCGGCCGCAAAGCCCGGACCTACGGGAACGATTTCCATCGGCGATCTCCATCCATGTCGTATGCGCTGCAGGTCAGTGGAGGTCAGCTGTCGCGCTGGTAGCGTCTTCTAAATGAGTTCGGTGAGCAAATCCCGCCAGCGCCTGAGAGCGCCGCCGTGCATTGTTGAAATGAATAGAAACTGCAGTCGTTGAGCCCGGTGCTGTAGTGCGCGCACCAGGGCGCAGCCGGGCCGCTGCTACACTGACCCAACGGCAAGGCTGCGAACAGGGTTATTATGACCGCAAGCACGCGCATGAGCCTTCTCCGCCGTACAACTGGCTTTTTATAGCCCGCCGCAGCTCCGCGGCAATGGTCAAAGGCGAGGCCATATTGTCGCCCGCCGGATGCCGTTGGGCTCGCGCTTCCGACTGACTGAAAAAGTCGGCAAACGCTCAGTCCTTCTGCCGAAATGCATTATTGCAAAACCTGAGCTGCGGCAATAAATGGAACTAAATGCTGTCGAATGAGTTCGTCGGCCGCCCTTGGTCGGAACCAACACATACAAAGCCTACCCGCATTTAAGCGATCGCCCTGATTGTCCAAGCAAATCGGGCAATGGCATGGGTTGGAAGGCTCGCTATGTCACGCACCTCGCTGCGCCGTATCCTCCAAGCCATCGACACTGAGGCGATCGCAGGGCCATCGAAAAAAAGCTGCGGCAGCGAAGTAGGCTACCGTAACGGGGCGGAGGTTCTTGGAGATGAATCTAAATATCAACGGTGAAAACCGAACCTTCGATGGGCCCGCTGACACGCCGCTGCTTTGGGTGCTGCGCGATGTGCTCGGCATGACCGGCACCAAATTCGGCTGCGGCATCGCCCAGTGCGGCGCCTGCACCGTGCATATCGATGGCAAACCTCTGCGTTCTTGTCTCCTGCCCGTCGGCGCGATCGGCAATCGCGCCATCACCACGATCGAGGGCGTCGGCGCCACGCCCACAGGAGCGAGGGTACAGAAGGCTTGGTTGGACCTGGAAGTCATCCAGTGCGGCTATTGCCAGTCGGGTCAGATCATGTCGGCAGCGGCGTTGCTCGCTACCACGCCACATCCTGACGATTCCGACATTGATGCTGCGATGGCAGGAAACATCTGTCGCTGCGGCACCTATGTCCGCATCCGTGAAGCGATCAAGCGCGCCGCCGGTGACGGACAGACATAGGAGGCCGCCGATGTCTTCCCTTGAGCATCTTGCCCGCTCTCCTTCACGGCGTGCCGTCCTGCAAGGCAGTCTGGCCGGCTGGTTTGTGCTCGGCTTTCACCTTCCGGCGCGCGCCGTCAACGAGCCGGAGCCGCCGCCTGACAGCACCGAGGGCAAGTTTGCACCCAACGCTTTCATCCGTATCGATCGTTCCGGACAGACAACCCTGGTGATGCCGCAGGTTGAGATGGGGCAGGGCGTCTACACGGCGGTCGCGATGATTCTTGCCGAAGAGCTCGATGCCGATTTCAGCAAAGTGGTGCTGGAGCACGCGCCGCCCAACGACAAGCTCTACGGCAATCCGACCTTCGGTATTCAGGTCACCGGCAATTCCAATTCCATTCGCGCCTTCTGGAAGCCATTGCGCGCGGCGGGAGCCGCGGCACGGCTCATGCTCATCCAGGCGGCGGCGCAACAATGGCAAGTCGAACCGGGCGGCTGCTCGGCCGCGAATGGCGTGGTCAGTCATGCTCCGAGCCGACGCACGATCAGTTACGGCGACTTGATTGATATCGCGAGCAGCCAGCCGGTCCCGCAGGATCCACCGGTGAAGGACCCCAAGGATTTCGCGCTGATCGGCAAGCCGCTCAAGCGGTTCGATACGCCCAGCAAGACCGACGGCAAGGTCGTTTACGGTATCGATGCGATGCTGCCGGGGATGAAGTTTGCGACGCTCGCCCAGTGTCCCGTGTTTGGTGGCAAAGTCGCGCACGTCGATGACAGCGCCGCCAAAACGGTTCCGGGCGTGCAGCAGGTCGTCGTGCTCGATGATCTCGTTGCGGTCGTCGGCGATCACATGTGGGCCGCCAAAAAAGGGCTCGATGCGCTTGTCATCAAATGGAACGAAGGCCCGAACGCAAAAATAAATTCCAGCGACATTTGGAACCATTTGCGCGCGGCCAGCAAAAAAGACGGCGTGGTCGCAAAATCGCTCGGCGACATCGCCAAGGGCCTGACCCAGGGTGAAAGGGTCGATGCCGAATACGAGCTGCCGTTTTTGGCGCATGCGCCGATGGAGCCGCTCAATTGCACGGTCCGCGTCACGGCTGAAGGGTGCGAGGTGTGGACCGGCACGCAAGTGCTCTCGCGGGTACAGGAATATGCCGCAAATGCCTCCGGTTTTCCGCTCGACAAGGTGACGGCGTACAATCACCTGCTTGGCGGCGGTTTCGGACGTCGGCTCGAAGCCGACATGGTGGCCGCTGCCGTGCGCATCGGCAAAAATGTCGATGGGCCGGTCAAAGTCGTCTGGACCCGCGAGGAGGACATCCAGCACGACATTTATCGGCCAGTTTATCGCGACGTGATTTCGGCCACTTTATCCGGCGGCAAGATTGTCGCCTGGAAATACCGCATAGCCGGTTCATCGATCTTGGCGCGCTGGCTGCCGCCCGCCTTCCAGAACGGCATCGATATCGACGCGGTCGATAGCGCGGTTGACAATCCCTATGACGTTCCAAATTTCCAGGCCGAGTATGTCCGCGCTGAGCCGCCGGCGGTGCCGACCGGATTCTGGCGCGGCGTCGGACCAAACAATAATGTCTTTGCCACTGAATGCTTCATGGATGAATTGGCTCGAAAAGCCGGCGCCGATCCGATCGCATTCCGCATCGGTATGCTCGACAAGACGCCGCGACTGAAGGCGGCGCTCCAACTCGTCGCGGAGAAATCCGGCTGGGGTCAGCCGCTGCCACCACGGACCGGTCGCGGTGTCTGTGCGCAGCCGTCGTTCGGCAGCTTCATTGCCACGGTGGTCGAAGCCGAGGTTGATGAGCACGGCGACGTGCATCTGCGGCGGGTGACATCGGCGGTCGATACCGGCATTGCCGTTAATCCCGATACCATCGTCGCGCAGTTGCAGGGTGGGCTGATCTTCGGTCTGACAGCCGCGTTGTTCGGCGAAATCACGATCGAACGCGGCCGCGTGCGCCAATCGAACTTCAACGATTATCGCATGTTGCGCATCGACGAAGTACCCAAGATCGAGGTTCACCTCATCAAGAGCGGCGAGGATCCCGGCGGCATCGGCGAAACCGGCGCAACCGCCGGGCCGCCTGCCTTGCGCAACGCGATCTACGCCGCGACCGGCGTGGCATTGCGCCGGCTGCCGATCGACCGCGAGGCACTCGCCATTCCGGGAAAGGCGTAGCCGGATGCGCAGGCGTGGTGCAATTTTCGCTATTGCGCTCGTGGTCATCGTTGCTCTGGCGGCTTTGGCCTGGAAGACATTTAGTCCAGGACCGATGGCGTTCGCCGGAGGATCGACCGTCGCCCTCGCCGACTACCACGCCGCCAATCCGACGGGCGTTCCCGCCGATCTCGCCAATGCCGACATAGTCAGACGCGGCGAATATCTCGCGCGGGCCGCCGACTGCATGGTCTGTCACACCGCGCCAGACAGCGCGGAATATGCCGGCGGGCTAGCCTTTGCCACGCCGTTCGGGACGCTCTACTCGACTAACATCACGCCCGACAAGGAAACCGGCATTGGCAGTTACACCGATCAGGATTTTCTTAACGCCGTGCAGCGCGGGGTGCGCCCCGACGGCACGCGTCTTTATCCCGCGATGCCGTTCCCGTCCTATACCTATATGACCGACAATGACGCGCTTGCGATCAAGGCCTATTTGTTCAGCTTGCCGGCCGTGCATGCCGCGGCTGTGGAGAATACGCTTGGCTTTCCGTTCAACCAGCGCTGGCTGATGGGTTTCTGGTCTGCGTTCTTCAACGAAAATCGGCGGTTTCAGCCCAACACGGCGCAGAGCGTGGAATGGAACAGGGGCGCGTATGTCGCCGAAGCACTCGCGCATTGCGGCGAATGTCACACGCCGCGAAATTTGGCTTTTGCGCTTGATAACAGAAACAAATTCAAGGGTGCGGTGACAGCCGGCTGGTACGCCTTCAATATCACGTCCGACAAGGGATCCGGCGTAGGCGGCTGGAGCGACGATGAATTGCGCGCCTACTTGGCGGCGGGCCACGCTTCGCGCCGCGGCACGGCAGCGGGTCCGATGGGTGAGGCTGTCGATCAAAGCTTGCGCGGCATGGTTCCGGCCGATATCCGCGCGCTGGTCACCTATGTGCAGAGCGTCCCTCCGCTGGTCTCAGCGGATTTACCGGCAAACCTCGCGCCGCCGGCTCCGCCTTCCCACAAGGAAGGGCCCACGACCGATATCGTCGGCAAGCGCGTGTTCGAAGGCGCTTGCGTCCATTGTCACGACTGGACCGGTGTAAGCCAGATCTCGCCTTTCGCGACAATTGCCGGCGCGCGTGGCGTGAACGATCGCACCGCAACCAATGTCGTGCAGATCGTCATTTCCGGCACGAAGCGCCACACGCCCGAGGGAGTCATATCGATGCCGGCCTTCGGCAGCCAATATTCGGACACCGAAATCGCCGCCGTTGCGAACTATGTAACCGCACGCTTCGGTGTGCAGTCCGACGTCACCGCTAAGGAGGTCGCCAAGCTACGAAGCTCAACGTCTCGTTGATTTTTTCGCTGTTACCAGTGAGACGGACACTCTAAGCGACCCCTCAGCCCGGCGCTAGCTTCCGGTCAATGTCCGTATCGGTGTCGACCTTCGAGCAGTACTCTGCCTCTCAAATTGAATTCAGAGGATGAAGGGCGATGAAAACTGTTGCAGACCAATTCGTCGAAACTCTCGCCGCCGCCGGCGTCAAGCGCATCTACGGCATCGTTGGCGACAGCCTCAACGGGCTCACGGATGCTGTCCGCCGTCAAGGAAAGATCAAGTGGCTGCATGTGCGGCACGAGGAGGTCGCCGCCTTTGCCGCCGGCGCCGAGGCGCATTTGACCGGAGAGCTCGCCGTCTGCGCAGGAAGCTGCGGCCCAGGCAATCTGCATCTCATCAACGGCCTGTTTGATTGTCACCGTTCGCGCGTGCCCGTGCTCGCCATTGCCGCGCACATCCCGTCGCCAGAGATCGGCAGCGGCTATTTTCAGGAGACCCACCCGCAGGCGCTGTTTCAAGAGTGCAGCCATTATTGCGAGCTCGTCTCGGCGGCCCATCAAATGCCGCGCGTGCTCGAGGTTGCTATCCGCGAAGCGGTCGGCAACGGCGGCGCGTCGGTTATTGTGATCCCGGGCGATGTTGCCTTGCAGGCCGCTTCGGACGCGCCGCCGCCAAACCCAAATGGGTTGCTGCCACGCCCGCCGGTGGTCACGCCATCGCGGGGCGATCTCGATCGGCTTGCTGCGCTGCTCAACGGCGACGACCGCATCACCATTCTGTGCGGCTCGGGCTGCCAGGGCGCGCACGACGAGCTCATAGCGCTGGGCGAGCGTCTCAAGGCACCCATGGTTCATGCGCTGCGCGGCAAGGAGCACGTCGAGTGGGACAACCCCTACGACGTCGGGATGACCGGGCTCATTGGCTTCGCGTCCGGCTATTACGCCATGCGGGACTGCGACGTGCTGCTGATGCTCGGGACCGACTTCCCCTATCGTCAATTCTATCCGCAAGGAGACGGTGTCCGCATCGCGCAAGTCGATCTGCGGCCGCAGAACATCGGGCGCCGCGCCGCTGTCGATCTCGGCGTGGTCGGCGACGTGCGCGCGACGCTGGCGGCGCTGCTTGCGCTGCTCGACCAGAAGCGCGACGACAC
>DATBYN010000435.1:0-31825 GCA_036513695.1 Bradyrhizobium sp.
CGGTCCACTGGTCGTAGGTCTGGAACTTCAGGCCGAGCTTGTCGTAGGAGACACGCAGATAGCCGTCGCTGCCGCGCAATACCGCCGCGGGCATGACTGTCTGGACTTCCTGCGCCATCACGCCGACATAGGCCTTGTCGCTGCCGTTGTAGCTGAAGCGGTAGAAGCCGAGGCCGTTATCGAGGTGGCCGAGAAGGGAGATGTCGTGCTTAAGCATCATGTCGGATCGCCGAACAACACGCCGGGTAGTACGCCGGGCAACACCTCGGACGGATGCTACGCCGGGTCGGACGACGCAGCCGGCGCGGTAGACACCGGCGGCACAATAGACAACAGCATTTGCCTCAGGTGTCTCGACAGCCATGGTTGCGGAGAACGCGGTAATGCCGAGCCCGGCGAGTAGGAGTGAGCGCATCATTTTCTCCTTCGTTCAATTGTGGCAGGGAGGCTTCTCCGTAAGAATAGCATCAGATTTTCGCCCCGGCGAGCAATTGTCCTTCGGGGCAATACCTGCCGCATAAAATTCGTTTTCCACTTGGCCGCGCACAGCAGCGACGTCGGCTGTGGGTCAAAAGCGCCGTTTTGACAATCGGCCGACCACTTCCGGTCCACCGCAATGAGCAGACATTTTCAGCGTCGGTCGGCATGTCTCAAAGGTGCCAATTTCGGAAGTCGCCATCTTATTCGATCACCTCATCGGCACGGCCGAGTAACGATTGGGGAACTGTAAGGCCGAACATCTTGGCGGTCTTGAGATTGATGACCATCTCGACTTTCGTGGACTGCTGGACCGGCAAATCAGCGGGCTTCTCGCCCTTGAGAAGCCGACCGGTGTAGATGCCGACTTGACGGTATGCGTCCGTAAGACTCCCTCCGTAGCTTACAAGGCCGCCCGCGGCCGCGAACGCGCGAAGCTGATAGATTGTGGGCATCGCATGGCGGAGAGTCAGCGCGCCTAGCTGCTCGCTCCGGCTATTGAAGAACGGCTCACCGCCGATCACGAGCCCACCTGCTCGCAGCTCGACCAAGCGTGCAAAGACCGTATCGAAGTCTCGGTCGGTACTGGCATGCAGGACGTGAAGCTGCAGCCCGAGCGTGCGGGCCGCCGCCTGAAGTTCCTTCGATGTGGTCTCAGCACGCGCGGGGTCGGTTGGGTTGACGAGCGCGGCAATGATGGTCGCGGTGGGAGCCAACTCGTGCAGCAGCTGCAGCCGCTTCGGCCCAAGCTCCACGTCCAGGATGCTCACGCCGGTGATGTTGCCGCCGGGCCGGCTCATGCTGGCGACAAGTCCCACCTCGACCGGGTCGAACCCCGCCACGAAGGCGATCGGAATTGTCGGGGTTGCTTCCTTTGCCGCCTTTGCCGCAGGGCCGTTCGCGACAATCACGGCCACCTGACGCCGAACGAGATCGGCTGCTAGCACGGGCAGCCTGTCGTATTGATTCTCCGCAAAGCGGTATTCCATCGCTACGTTCTGGCCCTCGACATAGCCGACTTCTTTCAGGCCGCTACGAAACGCGGTCAAAAGTTGCGGGTCATCGCCAGATGCCCTGGTGCCGAGGAACCCGACCACAGGCATCCCCGGCCGCTGCGCTCGCGCCGCGAACGGCCATGCCACCGCCGCGCCGCCCATCAGTTTGATGAATTTCCGCCGTCGCATGTGTCCCCCATAAGGACCACACCTTGCGCAATTCCTTGACCTTAGCACTTCGCGATCGGGCCGCGAGTGAGAAAAGGCAGACAGTCGAGCCGAAATGCCTATCAGGCTCGAAGTCTGAATTGGGTCATTCGCGACCGGGCCGAGCCAGCAGCAAGTCCGGGCATGTCCGCTATGCCGCGCCGAAAGCGGAAGTAATCTCAGAGTACGACAAACCCGCCGCCAACTATCTGGCCTCATCAAACTCGCATCAAATCCGTATTTGGCTGCGTGCTAATGAGTCTACGCCCTACCAGCGCAACAGGCGCTCGGGCGAAGAGAATTATATCCGCCGCACCACGCCCGGGTGGCCCAGCGGGCATTCCAGCGCCTCGCGATCCCATTTTGCGGCGTTGGCCGCGGCTTCATAAGTGCTTTGCAAAAACTCGAGCAGCGCCTGCTCCGGATTCGCGGCGGTGCGCACGGCGTCGTAGGGCAAAATGAATTCGCCGAGCGTCTCGCTGAAGAACGCCGCATTCGGCGCAACCCGCGCGGCGCGAAAGCCCGGAGGCTCGGGATAGGCGTAGGAATAGAACGCGGGATAATCGATCGCACCACTGCCCGGCCAGAAGCCGGCGCTGCTCACCTCGTGCGAATAGGCTTCGCAGGCGACGGCATCGGACAAATGCGGCACGCCGCCGGGATGGCGCGGCGCGCGCCGACCAGAGAACCGCGTCACCGCAAGATCAAAACTGCCCCAGAAGAAATGGACTGGGCTGGCCTTGCCGAGGAACGAGGTGCGGAATTGTTTTAGCACCCGATCGGCATTGAGAAGAATTTGAAAGAACCGCCGCACCGCGTCCGGATCGTACGAGGCATGCTTGTTGTCGTGCGAGAACTTGATGGGCTCCGGCAATTCGTTGGGCATCTCGTCGATGGCAACGGCAATGCCGAGCTCAGCGAGCGCGGCCATGATCGCGGTGTAAAAGCCGGCAACGGATTTTCCGGCCAGGGCAAACTGCCGCGTCGCGCCATCGCTGGTCGAAATACGCAGGACATGATCGATGAAGTCGAGATCGATCTGAAAGTCGCGCACGCCGTCAGGGATCGGCGAGGTCGTCAGCCCACGCGCGGTGACATAGAGCGCGACATGCCAGGAGTGATTTAGCCAGGGCGAACGCACAAGACGAATCTTGCCGACGATCTGGCTCCACAGATGCAGCGTTTCGCAGGTGTCGCGCCAGGACGCGGTCGGCAATTCCGGCCAGGGCGCTTCCAGAGAACCAGGGACTTCATGAGAATTGCTCATGCGCCACCATACACTTTGTCATCGACATTTTCCTTAACACGTAGAGGCCGGGCACGATCCGGCCCGGCCTTTATATTTCTAACTTTTGGGGATTGGGGACGCGTGCGCCATCGTGCCTTCGGCGGGCTCTCGCCGCAGGGCGTCATAATCAGGAATGGGTGCTATCCGGGCACCCACGCCGTCCGCGCGAGGCGCGGAACAGGCTGCGGCAATACCAACGCCGCGCAATCGCCTCGAGCGGATTGCGCGCCAGTTGATAGAAAAAGAGCAGTTCGAGCATGGCGAGAGTCCGTGTTCCCTCGCAATAGATGGGGCGGCACTCCAATAAAAGAACGCCGCCCACATCGCATCAGCCATGCAGTTAGCCGTGGAGCTTCTTGGCGGTCTCCGCGATCGTGCGCCCCTGATAGCGCGCGCCGGCGAGCTCGTTTTCGGACGGCTGGCGGCTGCCGTCGCCGCCGGTGATCGTGGTTGCGCCATAGGGCGTGCCGCCGGTGACTTCGTCGAGCTTCATCTGGCCGGCAAAGCCGTAGTTCAGGCCGACCACCGTCATGCCAAAATGCAACAGGTTTGTGATGATGGAGAACAGCGTGGTTTCCTGGCCGCCATGCTGGGTCGCGGTCGCGGTGAAGGCGCCGCCGACCTTGCCGTGCAGTGCGCCCTTCATCCAGAGCCCGCCGGCCTGGTCCAAAAAGTTCGCCATCTGCGACGACATCCGGCCGAAGCGCGTGCCGGTGCCGACAATGATGGCGTCATAGTTGGCAAGCTCTTCGATTTTTGCCACCGGTGCTGCCTGGTCGACCTTGTAGTGTGACGCTTTCGCGACTTCCGGCGGCACCAGCTCGGGCACTCGCTTGATATCGACAGTGGCGCCGGCCTCGCGCGCGCCTGCGGCAACGGCATTCGCCATCGCCTCGATGTGACCATAGGCGGAATAATACAGGACAAGAACTTTAGTCATGGTGGTCTCCAGGGGGGTTGAAGTCGAATTAGAACCCGTCATTGCCCGGCTTGACCCGGCAATCCATCAACTTCGTAAGGCTCTTCCGAAGGGGATGGATGCCCGGGTCAAGCCCGGGCATGACAATTTGTTGTGTGGGCGGTCTCTGGTTACGGCTTACGCCGCATCCACCAGCACCAGCTCGGAATCCTCCAGCGCGGTGATCTTCAGTTTTGCCTCGTCGCGGATCGCGACGCCGTCGCGCGCGTTGACGCGCACGCCGTTGATCTCGACGGTACCCGCCGCCGGAACCAGATAGAGGTTGCGCCTTTTGTCCGGCGCATATTCCGCGCTCTCGCCGGCCCTCAACGTGGTGGCCAGCACGCGCGCATCAGCGCGGATCGGCAGTGCGTTGTTGTCGCCTTTAACTCCGCTGGCGATGGTGACGAAAGTGCCGGAGCGATCCGCCTTCGGGAACGGTTTTGCGCCCCAGGTCGGCTGGCCGCCTTGCGTGGTCGGCTCGATCCAGATCTGGAAGATTTTTGTCTTGGTCGGCTCCAGATTATATTCGGAGTGACGGATGCCGCTTCCGGCGCTCATCACTTGCACGTCGCCCGCTTCGGTGCGGCCTTTGTTGCCGAGACTGTCCTGATGGGTGATGGCGCCCTCGCGGACATAGGTGATGATTTCCATGTTGGCATGGGGATGGGCGGGAAAGCCGGTGTTCGGCGCGATCTCGTCGTCGTTCCACACCCGCAATGAGCCGTGGCCCAAATTGCTGGGGTCATAATGGCTGCCGAACGAGAAATGATGTTTTGCCTTCAGCCAACCGTGATCGGCGCCGCCGAGTTTTGCAAAAGGTCTGAGTTCGATCATGGGATTTTTCCTTTGGTGAAATTCGCGTTGTTTGAGTTATGCGCCGAAGCCGCCATCGACATTGAGCACGGTGCCGGTCACGAACGACGCGCCCGGGCTTGCGAGAAACACGACGCCGGCCGCGATCTCTTCAGCGGTGCCGTAACGCTGCAGCGCGTGCTGGGTGCGCTGGGCTTCGGCAAAAGCGCGGCCGTCGTTCGGATTCATATCGGTGTCGATCGAGCCCGGCTGCAGCACGTTGACGGTAATGCCGCGCGGACCGAGGTCGCGCGCTGCACCCTTGGAGTAGCCGACGATCGCGGCCTTGGTGGCGGCGTAGTCGGCAAGCCCCGGAAACGATGCGCGGGTGGCGATGCCCGAGCCGATGGTGACGATGCGGCCGCCTTCGCCCATCAGTTTCGACGCCGCACGGATCGCGGTGATCACGCCATGCACGTTGATGGCGTCCTGCCGGGCCAGGGCTGCGGTATCGGCATTCGCGTCATCGACCGCGCCGCTGGCGGCGACGCCTGCATTGTTGACGAGGATGTCGAGCCGGCCGAAATGTTTTGCGACGTCCTTTACCAGTTGATCGACTTCCCTCGCGTTCGCCTGGTCAGCCCTGAAGGCGCGCGCCTTGACGCCCTTCGCTTTCAATTCTTCAACCACCGCTTCGGCCTTCTCAGGCGAGGCGACGTAGCTGATGGCGACATTGGCGCCTTCGTCGGCAAGCGCCCGGGCGCTGGCCGCGCCGATACCGCGTGAGCCGCCGGTGACGAGGGCAACCTTGCCGGTGAGTGACTTGGTCATTGGATTTTTCCGTTGTCCGAATTTCCGGTTGAGCTTGTGGATATGCCCTTCCGAATGGGTTATAAATAGAAACTATCGAAACTCATTGTTTCTATAAGAGCCTCAATCGGAGAGCCGCAATGGCAAAGCTTCCGGACTTTGAAGGATTGGCGATTTTCGCAAAGGTCGTGGAGCTGCGGTCGTTTGCGGGCGCCGCCAGCGAGCTTGCGCTGTCGAAAGCAACGGTGTCGAAGGCTGTCACCCGGCTGGAGCAACGGCTCGGCGCGCGGCTCTTCAACCGCACCTCGCGGCGGCTCGCTTTGACCGACGCCGGGCAAAAATTGTCCGAGCGCGCCGCACGTCTTCTCGCCGATGGCGAGGCGGCCGAGAACGACGCCCTGGCGCAGTCGGTAGCGCCGCGCGGATTGGTGCGTCTAGCAGTCCCGATGACGTTTGGGGTGATGGCAGTGGCGCCGATTCTGCCGGAGTTTTTGCAGCAATATCCCGAGGTCTCGATCGACCTGCATTTGAGCGATGCGATGGTGGATTTGATCGGCGAAGGTTTTGATGCGGGCTTGCGCATCGCGAGCCTGCCGGATTCATCGCTGATCGCGCGGCGGCTTTGCGCGATGCCGCGCTACACGGTGGCAGCACCGGCCTATCTGAAGCGTCACGGCCGGCCGACCCATCCGATGCATCTCGCGCAACACAAAGTTCTCGGCTACGCTTATCTGTCGACCGCCGGCGTCTGGAATTACACCAATGCCGCGGGCGAGCAGGCGAGCGTCCGTCCCGCCGGCCCGTTGCGCGTCAACAATGGCGAAGCGCTGATGCCGGCGCTGCTCGCAGGCTTGGGCATCGCCGACCTGCCGGACTTCATCGTCGGCGACGCCATCGCATCGGGCGAGGTCGAGGTGATCCTGAAAGGCTGGAAGCAGCAAGAGGGCTCGGTGCATCTGGTGACGCCGCCCGGCGGCCCGCGCCCAGCCCGCGTCGATGTGCTGGCCGATTTTCTCGCCAAGCATTTTTCCAAGGGAAAAAAGAAGTAGGGTGGGCAAAGGCGCTCTTCGCGCCGTGCCCACCATAATGCTTGTGATACAATTCATTATGCCGCGATACGTTCGAGCCAAAATCAAAGGCTGCTTGTTCTTCTTTACGGTCGTTCTCGCCGAACGACCGAGCAATCTTCTTGTGTATGAAATCGATCGCCTCCGGCAGGCTTATCGAACAATCCAACAGCGCCGACCGTTTGAAACGATCGCGATTTGCGTTTTGCCCGACCACGTTCACGCGATTTGGGCGCTGCCGGATGAGGACGCTGATTTCTCCACCCGTTGGAGTCTAATCAAGAGCGGCTTTTCACGAGGCCTCGATCCGAGATCGCGGTCTGCAAGTAAAGTCGGTAAACGAGAGAAAGGCATTTGGCAGCGCCGTTATTGGGAGCACTCGATTCGCGATGACGCGGACCTGGAGCGGCACGTCGACTACATCCATTTCAATCCGGTGAAGCACGGACACGTCACGCGGGTGGCAGACTGGCCGTACAGTAGTTTCCATCGCTATGTTGAACACGGAACGCTTGCGCCGGATTGGGGAGGCGACATGCGCGACATTCGGGGCTCGTTCGGCGAGTGAATGGTGGGCACGGCGCGAAGAGCGCCTTTGCCCACCCTACGGTTCTGCAGTTCCCGGCCGCCGGACCTTCACATTTTGTTGTATCGCGAGAACCTTCCCAGGCCTCATTCATTTTCAAACTTGATGAAGCGGCTTTTTCCCGCCGAACGCGCACCCCCACTGAGAAGAAGGATCGGACATGCGAATGTACCGAATTATGCTGAGCCTTGCGATGTCGACCGCCTGCAGTGTCGCCGTCTTAACTCCCGCTTTTTCGGAGGAGTATCGGGGAACGGCCGAACAGCAGATGGCCTGCACGCCCGATGTTTGGCGGCTGTGCTTCGACCAGATTCCGGACGTCGACCGGATCACGGCATGCCTGCGGCAAAATACGCCGCAGCTTTCCGGACCGTGCCGGTCGGTGTTTGAATCAAATGCCAGCGTACAGCAACAGACCGTGCCCCAGCCGCAGGCACGCCGCCGCCAAGCGCCGCCGCCTGCCTATCAAGCGCCGCCGCCGGCCTATGATGTGCAGCCGCGGGCTTATCCTGCGCAACCCAGGACCTATGACGACGATCAATAGATCATCCCTCAGGACCGGTCCTCAGCAGACATCGACCCATTCGGCGTTGACGAGTTCGGCGAGCCGCGACGGCGCGATCCGAACCGCGCTGTGGGTCGAGCCTGCCGCCGGCACCACCTCATCGAACGCCTTTAGCGAGACATCGCAGTAAATCGGCAGCGGCGTCTTCAATCCGAACGGACAGACGCCGCCGACTTCATGGCCGGTGATCGCGGCGACCTCGTCGAGCCCGAGCATCTTCGGTTTTCCCCCGAAGTACGCCTTGACCTTCTTGTTGTCCATCCGGGAGGTGCCGCTGGCGACGATTAGCACCACGCGCTCGCCGATTCGAAGCGAAAGCGTTTTCGCGATGCGCCCCGGCTCGACGCCATAGGCTTGCGCGGCCAGCATGACCGTCGCCGAACTGACGGAGGATTCGATCACGGTGATGTCGGGGGCCTTCTCCGCGAAGAACGCGCGGACCGATTCAATGCTCATGCGAGGCAACCAGGCCGGGCAATTCCGACAGCGCATGGATGCGATAGTCGGGTTCGATCCCGAGTTCATCCATCTGGGTGCGGATCGCCTTGAACATCGTGAGCGGGGCAACGACGTCGCTCTTCACGCACGCCAGCGCCATCGCCTCCGGTGTCACCCGCTCGATCCATGCGACATTCAACCCGAACGCCTTGGCGCCGCAGGCATCCCACGGGTTCGACGACACGAACAGCACCTCGGCCGGCGCCACGCCGAGCACCTCTTCGATCAGGATGTAGGCATCCGGCGCGGGCTTGAAGATCTTTTTGGCATCGATGCTGATGGTGGCATCGAGCACGCGGTCGAGCCCGCTGTTCTTGACCAGCGCGTTGAGCATGTCGGTCGAGCCGTTGGAAAGGATCGCCAGCTTTCGATCACGCATCGCGGCAAGGGCCGCGAGCGCATCCGGATAAAGATCGAGATGCAGATACTTTTCCATGATGCGCTCGAATGCGCCGCTGTCGTGTTCGAGCCCGAGGCAGCGCAAGGTGTAGGCGAGCGACTCCCGGGTAATGACGGAGAAATCCTGATAGCGCCGCATCAACGAGCGCAGCCAGGTATATTCGAGCTGCTTGATGCGCCAAACTTGCGTGATGATCTCGCCATAGCCGGGAAACATCTCCTCGGTGACCGCTGCCACCGACTGGATGTCGTAGAGTGTGCCATAGGCATCGAACACAACGGCTTTGATGGTCACCGGGTCGGCTCTCCTCCGCCGATCGTCGCATCGAGAAATTTGCGAACCGCGACGATCGATTGATCCGTTGCCGATTGGTTGAATTCGCGGTGATGTCCGGGCAACGGAGTTGATGTGTTGAGATTGGGGACGTCGAAGGCATGGTAGGCGCCGGGGTAGACGATCAGCCTGACCGGCGCGCCTTTGCCCTTCTGCCTCGATAATCCCCAATCGTCGCGGCCGTCAACCATGTTGCGGCAGGCCTCGGTCCAGTCGTCGCGTTCACCGATCAGGATCAGCGTGGGAACAGTCATGTCGCCGTTAAATTTGCGGCAAGGCGGATAGAACGCAACGGCCGCATGGAACTTGTCTGGCGATGTTTGTTCGACGGCGCCGTGCTCGACCGAGGTGAGAACCAGCCCGCCCCCTTGCCCAAAACCCACTACCGCAACGCGGTCGGGATCGACGAACGGCTCGCGCACCAGAAAGTTGAGGGCCCGGAAGGCATCCAGGGCCAGACCATCTGGTGCGCTACCGCAGTTGGTCTTGATGCCGCGCGGACCAAAGCTGTCGACCGTGAGCGTCACAAAGCCCCAGGATGCGATCCGCTTGCCCCAGCGTTGGTCAAGCTGCTCCCAATTTCCATTGCAACCATGCAACAGCACGACAGCGGGCGAGGGACCTGCGCTATTGGTTTGCCTCAAATAGCCCTGGAGCGGAAGCGGACTGGCAAGCGGACTTTCGATTTCGACGATGATCGCAGACGATTCAGCCGCAAGGCATGCGGCCGCATTTCCGAAAAGGAGCGCGGTGGCAAAGGCAGTGACTTCGGCGAGGTTCGTCAAGGGCCACCATTTTGCTTGGCACTTCAGATGCCCAACAATTTCCGCGCGTTCGCCTTCAGCACTTTCGGCCTGATCTCGTCGCGGATCTCAAGCTTTGCAAAATCCGACAGCCAGCGGTCGGGCGTGATCACCGGCCAGTCCGAGCCGAACAGCATCTTGTCCTGCAAAATGCTGTTGATGTAGCGCACCAGGATCGGCGGAAAATATTTCGGCGACCAGCCGGACAGATCGATATAGACGTTCGGCTTGTGGGTCGCGACCGAAAGCGCCTCTTCCTGCCAGGGGAAGGAGGGATGCGCGAGGATGATCTTGAGGTCGGGAAAATCCGCCGCCACGTCGTCCATGTACATCGGGTTGGAATATTTTAGCCGCATCCCCATGCCGCCGGGCATGCCGGAGCCAACGCCGGTCTGGCCGGTATGAAACAGCGCGATGGCGCCGCCATCGTTGATCGCCTCATACAGCGGATAGGCCATGCGGTCGTTCGGATAAAAGCCCTGCATGGTCGGATGGAATTTGAAACCGCGGACGCCGTATTCCTCGATCAATTTGCGCGCCTCGCGGACGCCTAATTTTCCCTTGTGCGGATCGATGCTGACGAAGGGGATCAGCACGTCGAGATTTTCGGATGCGACTTCGAGCATCTCGTAATTGTTGTAGCGGCGAAAACCGGTCTCGCGCTCGGCGTCGACCGGAAAGATCACCGCGGCGATTTTCTTGGACCGGTAATAGGCCGCGGTTTCCACTACCGTCGGCGGGTGCTTGTTCGGCGACTTGAAGTAGTCGGCCATCTGCGCCTGGAAATCGTCATAGCCGTCATCGGCATGCATGCCGCAGGGCTCTTCGGCGTGGGTGTGGATGTCGATCGCGACGACGTCGTCGATATTGGGCAGTTTTAGTTTTGTCATTTTGGTTTCCGTACCGGCGGTCTGATTGTACAGTCTGGAAATTGATTATACCATATAACAAATTTAACAAGACAGCGGAAATGGGAGGATGACATGGCGGAGCGTGCCTTCGAGACCGATTTCTGGAAACACGCCAATGTGCGCAAAGTCTGGGACGACATCGTTCCCGGCGAACCGCGAAAGACCATTCCCTATACGCTTACGCGGGAAGCGATCGAACTATACTGCAAGGCGGTCGGCGAAGATCATCCGCTTTATTTCGATGAGGCCTACGCCAAAACCACGCCCTATGGCGGATTGATCGCGCCACCGTCGATCCACATCCTGCTGATGTTTGCCTGCACGCCGGCTGACGACTGGATGCGCAGTCCGGGCACCGTCAATGCCGGGCAATCCTGGAGCTACAATATTCCGGCGCGGCCGGGCGACGTCATCACCTTGCAAGCGCGGGCGCTCGATAAATTCATCAAGCGCAAACGGCTGTTCGTAGTGCACGACAATGTCTTCTTCAACCAGCAGGGCGACGTGATCTGTTCCGGCCGCGGCTGGACCATCCGGCCGCAGTGAGGGCAGCGACCATGACATTTGAAAACTTGAAAACCGGTGATGCGATCGAGGGCCCGGCATTTGCGGTCTCTCGCGAATCCATCCGGCTGTTTTGCGACGCTTCGCTCGATTACAACCCGCTGCATCTCGACGACGACTACATGAAGGGCAATTTCGGCAAAACCAATTTCGGCGGCATCATCATGCATGGCATGAACAATTTTGGGCTGATCTCGCGCATGATCACCGATTGGGCCTATCCGCGAGGCGCCGTTCACCGCCGCCTCGAAACGCGCTGGGTCAAGCCGGTCCGGCCCGGCGACACCATCCGGCCCACGGGCATCGTCACATCGAAGCAGGTGAGTGCAAAATCGCGCTGGGTCCTGATCGACGTCATGGTGCGCAACCAGGCCGGCGACAAGGTCGCGACCGGCGAGGCCATGGTCGAGTTCCCGCGCCGGGCGGAGGCGTAACCCTTCACCCGGCCGGAACGCCCGTCGTTCCGCGTGTCGTCAGCCTGCTTCCGATGGGCCGTCCGGCAAGCTGGGCATTCGGCGTCACCACGTCGGTGGCGAGTCCAAGCCATGCCAGAAGGCGAATGGTGAGCCAGGTGTTGTCAATTTCCCACCAGCGATGCCCATGGCGCGCCGAGCGAGGATCGGCATGATGATTGTTGTGCCAGCCTTCGCCGTTTGAGATCAGGCCGACAACGAGGTTGTTACGGCTGTCCTCGTCAGTCTCATAGTTCCGGTAACCCCACAGATGCGTTGCCGAATTAACGGCCCACGTAATATGCCATACCAGGACTGTACGCACGAATACGCCGAACATCATGATCCCAAGTCCGGTCTGCGCCGCAGCCGCAGGCGCTTCGCCCGATAGCCATGCCACGGCGAAACCGACCCCGAAGAACAGCGGCATCTGGCCGAGGTTGATCCATACCAGACAATTTTTGCGTTCGAGCGCGACGTAGAAGCGATCGCGCAAGATGTCCTTGGGGTAGCGTTGGTAGATTCCAAGCCGCGAGAGTTCCGGCTGGTTGACCAGAATCCAGCCGATGTGGCTCCAGAAGAAACTTGCAAGCGGGCTATGCGGGTCCGGCTGCTGGTCGGCGAATTGATGATGCCGGCGGTGTACGGCGACCCAGCGTGCGGGCGTTTCCTGCAGGCAGGACATCGCGATGATCACCATGGCGTGCTCCAGCCATTTGGGGCATTTCAGGCCGCGGTGGGTGAGAAGTCGATGATAGCAAAGGTTGATGCCAAACAGCCCGCAGAGATGTGTGCCGAGGGCGGCCAGGATGAGGCCGCTCCAGCTAAAATAGCCGGGCATGAAGGCCAATAGCGCCACGACATGGTAGCCGGCGATCGCGAGTATGTAGGGCCAGTTGAGCTGAAACGGCTTGACGCCTGCGGGTAGCGTCAACGGCCCATTCCCGGCAACAGGAGCGGCATAATCCACAGCGGCCAGGGCCGTGATCTCAATAATTGGCAGGGGAACTGTCGCCATGGCGAGTTCGGGATTCCCAATCTCTGCGTACGACGCAGTCAGCTAGGCAGCCTGCCAGTGATACACGGAAGGAGCGCGTAACGGTTGCAAACCTTTGACCAAATTTATTTATTTCATGGAACTGGCGCGAAAACCGGCTTCGGGCAGGATCGCGGAAGACATGCAATCCCCTGTTTGGATTGACATTCGCCCGTCCCATGGCTTAGAAACCGCGCGTCCCGGGCGGTATGGCCGCTGGCGGGAACAATCTCATTTTGGCAACACTTCGGCCTGTCCGCACACGGCCTTTCAAAGCATCAGGATTGTCCCATGAAGGTCCGTAACTCGCTGAAATCGCTGCGTGGCCGCCACCGCAACAACCGCCTGGTCCGCCGCAAGGGCCGGGTTTATGTGATCAACAAGGTCCAGCGCCGCTTCAAGGCGCGGCAGGGCTAAGGCACGCCTGGACCTGGCCCGAGCCCCGTCAAACTACTGCTTCACGGCTCTTTGACGCGTTTGCTGCTTTGCAGCGGGTTTTTCCGCGTCTAGACTTTGGCCATGGCATTGAGATTCTTTCGCACACGAGTCTGCCTAACCGCGATCCTTTTCGCGGTGGGAATCGCAACCCTGCCGGGTTTGGCCTTCGCGCAGGACCCGCCGGCGACAGCACCAAAGAAAAAGCCGCCGGAAGCGCCGAGCAAATTGCCGAAAGTCGGCGCCGACAAGACCAAGGGATTGGATTTCCTGTTTGGCGCGCTGAAAGCCGCGCCCGATGAGGACAGCGCCAAGCATGTCGAAGCGCGAATCTGGGCGATCTGGCTGCAAACCCCGAGCGATACCGCGGCGCTGTTGATGATGCGCGCCAAGGCCGCGATGGACGCCCAGCAGATGGATGTCGCGCTAAAATTGCTCGATGCGGTGGTGAAGCTGCGTCCCGATTATGTCGAAGCATGGAACCGGCGCGCGACGCTGTATTATCTCAAGAACGATTACGGCCATTCGCTTGAGGATATCCAGCAGGTCCTGGTCCGCGAACCCCGCCACTTCGGCGCTCTCGCAGGCCTGGGCATGATCATGCAGGACCTCGGCGACGACAAGCGCGCGCTCGACGCCTTCAGAAAGGCGCTCGCGATCAACCCGCATCTCGACAAGGTGCCGGAGCTGGTCAAAACCCTGAGCGAAAAGGTCGAGGGCCGCGACATCTGATCGCTGGTCGATCGATCCGCGGTCGGTAACACTTCGGCTAAAGAAAACGCGTCAAAACAAACATCTCGCGCCTCAGTTCTGAGTCCCGTCAGAAAACCGGCCGAGGTTTTTAGTGCAGCGCGTTGCTGCCGCGTTCGAACGGCCCGCCCAAGGCCACAGCGGCGTAGAGCTGCAAAAGTTCCGCCTCCAGCTGCTCGTTGACCAAGAGCAGCGCCTTCAGCGCCCCGTGCAGATCGCCATTGCAGCTCGCTACGATCTCGTCGATGGCGGCTTCATTCGGTCTGGAAGTCATCGAAAATCTCCAATTGTCCCGTAACATAACTTGAGCGCCCGATCTGCGTTCCTGTGGATAATGTGGATAGGTCGGGCGGTGACAACTTCGATGGCTCCGCGCTCGTCCGATCGCCACAGTGCCGATCACGGTTATATAAAGTTGCCGATGACGGCTATATGAAGGCATCTGCATGAGGGGCGGGAAAACCCACCTGATTTGCCGGTATCCTGATCGCGAAACCGCCTCTCGTGGCGCGGCGAAACCGCACCCACTGTGGCTCCGTAACTTAGCTGTGCCCCAACCCGTCCGGACCTAGCGCATGATACCAATCATTGTCGTGGCAGCGCTCGCATTGCTGGCGCTGATCACGCAGGCCGGTGTGGTTGCCGTGCAGCGCCTCTATCCCGCACAAGGCCAGTCGATCGAGGTCGACGGCGCAACACTGAACGTCCTCGACCTCGGCCCGCGCGATGGCGCCGGCCCGCCCATCGTGATGATCCATGGCGCCAGCTCAAATCTCGAAGTGATGCGGCAATCGCTTGGCGAGGTGCTCGCCAAAACGCATCGCGTGATCCTGATCGATCGTCCCGGACATGGCTGGAGCACGCGGGCGCGTCTGGAGGATTCCACGCCGGCGATCCAGGGCCGGATGATCGAGCAGGCGCTGACAAAACTCGGCGTCGGCCCTGTCATCCTCGTGGTCCATTCCTGGGCTGGCGCGCTCGGCGCGCGGATGGCGCTCGATTATCCGGAGCGCGTGGCGGGCCTGGTGATGCTGGCGCCGGTCGCCTATCCCTGGCCGGGCGGGGTCGGCTGGTACAACAAGCTCGTCACCACGCCCGTGATCGGCCGGCTGCTCGCCTATACGATCACGCTGCCGCTTGGCTATTTCCTGGCAGAGCCCGGCGCCCGCCGCGTGTTCCTGCCGCAGTCCATGCCGGAAAATTATGTCCGCGCTACCGCGACGCCATTAATGCTGCGGCCGCGCGAATTCCTCGCCAATGCCTTCGACCTCGTCACACTGAAAGCAGCCGTGGCCGGGCAGGCGCCGCGCTATGCCGAGATTGCGGCGCCGACCGTGATCATCACCGGCGAGCCCGACAAGACGGTGTCGACCAACCGCCATTCACGGCCGTTCGCGCGCGCGGTGCCGCAGACAAAATTGATCGTATTGAGCGACGTCGGCCACATGGTGCAAAACGCCGTGCCCGAGCTCGTCATCAGCGAGATCGAAGCCATGACCGGCAAGCTCGCGCGCGGTGCGGCTGCGGCGGCGAACTAAAGAGTTCTCTTGCCGAACTGACCTATATTTCCTCGTCATGGCCGGGCATGACGAATGAGGGATCTCCGTTTCACTCATGCGCCGACGCCGTGGCCGGGGGAGGCGCAGCCTCAGCCTCCGCCAGACATTTGGTGATATGAGCGATACGATCCCTCGGCAACACCTTGGCGACCTCGGCCTTGTGCGCGCATTCGCGCTGCTTGATTTGCTCGGCACGGCGCACTTCCGCAGCCGCCCGGTACTCGGGCGCAACGCTATTCGGGTCGACCAGCTTTTGGGCGAAGCCCGGTTCGCTCAGGGCGAGCGCTATGACAAAACTCATCCGCCAGATTGATTTCATGGCAACCCCCGCGAAGGCACCAGCTTCGCAAGTCTATCCCGGTCCGGGTCGGGCGCATATGAACCAAATCACACCTCGACTGGCGGGCCAGGCCGATCCTGGCTAAGAGTTGCGGCGCTCACACTTGCCCCGTCATTGCGAACGAAGCGACCTGTCCGCCGAAGCTGAATCGAACCATCCCTGTCGTCCCGGCCTTGAGCCGGGACCCATAACCACAAATCTCAATTGTTGTGCGATGCTGGGGCCGCCATCCCGCCGACTACGGGCACCTGTGGTTATGGGCCCCGGCCTTCGCCGGGACGACGTCGAGTTGAATTCGCCGTGCTCTTGCGCGGCGGCCGAGGGAGAACGGCGATCACTGCGCCTTTGTCTTGCCGTCCTTGTCGAACTGCGAAACATAGGCCCAGAGGTCGTTGATCTCTTTCTCGTTCTTGACGCCGGCAAACGCCATCTTGGTGCCGGGGATCTTCGCCTTGGGGTCCTTGATGTATTCCTTGAACTGCGCCTCGTTCCAGGTGATGCCCGAATTCTTGTTGGCGTCGGAGTAGGAATAATCCGGCGCGGTGCCGGACTTGCGGCCGTCGAGCCCGTTCAACTCCGGGCCGACCTTGTTCTTGGCGCCTTCGCCGATCGCGTGGCAGGCCAGGCATTTGTTGAACGAGGTCTTGCCTGCCGCGACGTCCTGCGCAAGGGCCGCGGATGCGACCGCCGACGATGCAACAACGACCAGCGCGCTCAGAATGAGATTTTTCATTGGGGGGCTCTTCGTGGGTTTTAGATGCGGAAGGGGCGACGGTGCCACCGCCGTTGTGGCACGGCAGGCTTGCAGTGGACAAGCCGCGAAATGGTTCCGGGTTTCATCGATCAGCCGTAAGGCTTTTGGATGACTGGTATTCCCGATCGCTCACCGTTTGGTGAACTACCCAACGGGGCCCAGACGTGCTTGATTTGCCAGCGGAAATCGGCGAGCACGGCGCGCCGGCGGAGGAAAACGACATGACCATCATGATGCCGGCTTCCGATCAGGCGGTGCTCGGCCGCCGCGACAAGATCGTGGCGGCATTGCGCGCGATCGTGCCGGGCGAGGGCGTGATCGATAGCCCTGCCGAAATGCTGCCTTACGAATCCGACGGGCTGATGGCCTATCGCCAGCCGCCGATGGTCGTGGTGCTGCCGGACACGACCGAGCAGGTATCGAAGGTATTAAAATATTGCTTCGAGCAGGGCATCAAGGTGGTGCCGCGCGGCTCCGGCACCTCGCTGTCCGGCGGCGCGCTGCCGCTCGCCGACGGCGTGCTGTTGGGACTTGGCAAATTCAAACGCATCCGCGAGATCGATTTTGACAACCGCGTGGTGGTGACCGAGCCCGGCGTGACCAATCTCGCCATCAGCCAGGCGGTGGCGCATGCCGGATTTTATTACGCGCCCGACCCGTCGTCGCAGATCGCCTGCTCGATTGGCGGCAATGTCGCGGAAAATTCCGGCGGCGTGCACTGTCTAAAATACGGCATGACCACCAACAACGTGCTCGGCTGCGAGATCGTGCTGATGTCCGGCGAGATCATCCGGATCGGCGGCAAGTCCGCGGAAAACTCCGGCTATGATTTGATGGGGATCATCACCGGCTCCGAGGGGCTACTCGGCGTCATCACCGAGATCACGGTGCGGATCCTGCAGAAGCCGGAGACGGCACGCGCCCTGATGGTCGGATTTGCGCAGGTCGAGGCGGCCGGCGAATGTGTGGCTGAGATCATCGGCGCCGGCATCATTCCCGGCGGCATGGAGATGATGGACAAGCCTGCGATCCACGCCGCGGAGGCTTTTGTGCACGCCGGCTATCCGCTCGATGTCGAGGCGCTGCTGATCATCGAGCTCGATGGTCCCGGCGTCGAGGTGGATGAGTTGATCAGCCGCGTCGAGGCGATCGCGCAAGGATGCGGCTCGACCTCGTGCCGGATTTCGAATTCGGAAATGGAGCGCAATCTGTTCTGGGCCGGCCGCAAGGCGGCGTTTCCAGCCGTAGGGCGGATTTCGCCTGACTATCTCTGCATGGACGGCACCATCCCGCGCGGTAAATTGCCGGAGGCGCTTTCGCGCATCCGCGACCTCTCGTCCAAATACGATCTGCGCGTGGCCAACGTGTTTCATGCCGGCGACGGCAATCTGCATCCCCTGATCCTCTACGATGCCAACCAGCCCGGCGAGATGGAGCGCGCGGAATCTTTTGGTGCCGACATCTTGAGGGTTTGCGTCGAACTCGGCGGCGTCTTGACCGGCGAACAT
Organism: Bradyrhizobium sp.; assembly: GCA_036513695.1. Taxonomy (GTDB): domain Bacteria; phylum Pseudomonadota; class Alphaproteobacteria; order Rhizobiales; family Xanthobacteraceae; genus Bradyrhizobium. The sequence continues at coordinate 18,092 of DATBYN010000435.1, forward strand.
GGCGTCGGCATCGAGAAGCGCGATTTGATGCCGGAAATGTTCAGCGAGATCGATCTTAACCAGCAGCAGCGATTGAAATGCGCCTTCGACGCGCAGGGCCTGCTCAATCCCGGAAAAGTGTTTCCGACCTTGCACCGCTGCGCTGAATTGGGCCGCGTGCACGTCCACGCCGGCAAGCTGGCGTTTCCCGACCTGCCGCGGTTCTAGAGGAATGCCAAGCGTGCCTCGCCTGCTGTTCATCGACAACATCCGATGGAGCATGATCGTCCTCGTGCTCAGCATGCACGCATGCGACACCTACAGTCCGTTTGGGAACTGGTATTATGTGGATCGGCAACCGACCGGCCTTGGCACCAAGATCTTTTTCGGCGCCTATCAGAGTTTCCTGCAGGCATTCTTCATGGCGGTGCTGTTCTTCATTGCGGGCTATTTTTCCGCTGCCGCTTACGATCGGAAGACTTTTTCACAGTTCGTCCGTGACCGGGTTTTTCGGCTTGGACTGCCGACCCTGCTGTATATGCTCGTGATCGGTCCGCTGACGCAGTATTACCTGTCGCGAACCTGGGGAAGTGGCGGTTTCGCGCACCAATGGCTGCTGCATCTCCGAGACGGAGAGTGGCGGTCGGAAACCGGACCGATGTGGTTTTGCGCAGCCCTTCTGATGTTCTCCATCATCTACGCTTTGATCCGCTTCGCGGGATGGAAGGAACCTGAGATCAAGTTAAGCGACAACGGCCGGGAGAGCGTATCGGTAGCCGCCTTCATTGCCATCATGGCGGCTTCGACCTTTCTGGTGCGGATCGCTGTGACGGAGGATGTCTCGGTGCTAAACGTGCATCCCGGCGATTTCCCTCAATATGCCCTGATGTTCGTTGCCGGGGCGTTGGGCTATCGCGGCGGTTGGATGATCGGATTGTCGGATCGTTTCTGTCTCCGCTCAGCCTCGGTCATGCTTGCGCTTGCGGTTGTGCTGTTCGTCGCCCTCATCCTGTTTGGCGGTGCCTTGCAAGGCGACACAACGCCCTACGCGGGCGGATTCAATTCGGTCAGTGCCGCAAAATGCCTGTGGGAAGCCCTCGTCTGCGTGGGCATTGGCCTTCTGATGCTTGCCGTCTATCGGCGCCACTTCGATTTTCAGAATGAAGTGGCCCGGTGGCTGTCAGACAATGCCTTCGGCATTTATCTCATCCATCCGCCGATCCTGATCGGCTTTGCCATCCTTCTGCATGGCTTCGCGGTCCATCCGGTCGCGAAAGCCGCGATGCTCACCGTGCTCGCGGCCATCGGCAGCTTCGTGGCGTCCGCATTCGTTTTGCGGAAGTCGCCGCTGCGACGGATCATCTAGGACCAGACATGGGCAAAATCCGCCGGGACCAGGAAGCTTTGCGGGCTCGAAGTCCCGGAGAATTTTGCGGCTCATACCAATGCCGCGTGTGCCGGTCAGAGCAGCGCGTATTGCGCGCGCTCCCGTTTGGCGAGCAGCGGCAACGCCTCGCCGGCGATATAGGTCTTGAAATGCGCGCTGTCCTGATGCGCCTTGAAGGCGGCTTCATCGCGGAACAGTTCATAGAACAGGAACTGGGCGGGATTTTCCTTCGCCCTCGAAATCAGGAACAGCTTTGCGCCGGGCTCGCTTTGCGCCTCGGGCAGGAAGCGCGACAGGATATCGGCGACCCGGTCGGCCTGTCCTTCCCTCGCTTCCCATTGCGCGACGACCAGCAGGCCGCCGCCGCCGACGGCCTCGCTCACGCTCTTGTTGATGGCATATTGACCCATGGTTCTTGCTCCTTGGTTGACAGGTATAGTTCGATATACAACGAATATTGTCTGAGATGCTTCGATGATGGTCGAAGTGAGACTGTCGGCTCCGGGCAGGGGAATACGGCGTGGATACTTTGAAAGTACGTGATGCCAGCGATGTCGAGGCGGCGGTGCGCGCGGCGATTGCGAGCGACCAGCCGTTGGAGATCATCGGCCACGGCTCAAAGCGGCTGATCGGCCAGCCGATGGCGACCAATGCGGTGCTCGACCTGTCGGCGCTCAACGCCGTGACATCCTACGAGCCGAACGAATTGATCATCACCGTCCAGGCAGGCGCGCCGCTTACGGACGTGCTCTCGCTGATCGATTCCAAGAACCAGCAATTCGCGTTCGAGCCGATGAATACATCCCTCCTGCTGGGCACGCCTGACATCGGCACCATCGGCGGCATGATCGGCGCCGGTCTCGCCGGTCCGCGCCGGATCAAGGCCGGCGGCGCCCGCGACCATCTGTTGGGCGCCCATGCGGTGTCCGGCTTCGGCGACAGTTTTAAGGCCGGCGGCCGGGTGGTGAAGAACGTCACCGGCTATGATCTCTGCAAGCTATTGGCGGGGTCCTGGGGCACGCTCGCTGTGATGACGGAAGTGACGCTGAAGGTGATGCCGCGGCCGGAAAGCGAGCGCACGCTGGTGCTGCGCGGGCTCGACGACGTCAGCGCCAACAAGGCGATGACTGCGGCGCTGGGCTCGCCGTTCGACGTGTCCGGCGCGGCGCATGTACCCAATTCGCTGTTCCGAGCCGATATCAGCGAGCTGAGCGGTCTCGGTTCCACGCAAACCGCGGTCACCTTGCTGCGGCTCGAGGGCATCACGGCATCGGCTTCACACCGTGCGGCGGCGCTCGCAAAGCTGCTCGCGCCGTTTGGGACTGCGGAGATCGTCGAGGACGACGCTACGTCGGCTTCGATCTGGAGCTCGATTCGTGACGTCAAGCCGTTCGCGGCCAACGGCGCGCTCGGGGCCTGGCCGGTGTGGCGGATCGTCTGTCCGCCGGCCTCGGGCGCGGTGCTCGGCGATCGGCTCGCGCGGGACACAGGCGGAGATATGATCTACGACTGGGGCGGGGGTCTCATCTGGGCGGCGCTGCCGCCAAAGCCCGACGCCCAGGCCGCCCTGGTGCGTACGCGCGTCGAGGAGGTTTCCGGCCACGCCACCTTGATTCGCGCCTCCGAAGAGGTGCGGCGCAATGTCGACGTATTTCATCCACAGCCAAGCGGCCTTGGCAGCTTAAGCGAACGCGTCCGGCAAAGCTTCGATCCGAAAAGCATCCTCAATCGCGGCCGGATGATGCGAGGTCTAACGGCATGAAAACCGAATTCAGCCTCGCCCAACTCGCCGATCCCGACGTCCGGGAAGCCGACAAGATCTTGCGCGCCTGCGTGCATTGCGGGTTCTGCACCGCGACCTGCCCGACCTATGTGCTGCTCGGCGACGAGCTTGATAGCCCGCGCGGCCGGATCTATCTGATCAAGGAGATGCTGGAGAAGGATCGCCCGCCGACGCAGGAGGTGGTCAAGCACATCGACCGCTGCCTGTCCTGCCTCGCCTGTATGACCACCTGTCCGTCGGGTGTGAACTACATGCACCTGGTCGATCAGGCGCGGGTCCGGATCGAGAAGGATTATGTCCGGCCGCTGACCGAGCGGGCGCTGCGCGCGCTGCTCGCCCTGGTGCTGCCGCGACCCGACCTGTTTCGCTGGAGCATGTGGCTGGCGCGCCTTGGCCGGCCGCTGGCCGCCTTGTTGCCAACCCCCAAAGGAACGTCGGCGTCGCCCACTTTATTGTGTCGAATCAAGGCGATGCTGGCACTGGCGCCCGGCCGCCTGCCAAAGCCGGGGCCCTCAGGGGGGAGCGTTTTCCGGGCCCAGGGCGAGAAGCGCGGCCGTGTCGCATTGCTGCAGGGCTGCGCCCAGCAGGTGCTGGCGCCGCGCATCAATCAGGCCGCGATCAATCTGTTGACCCGTCACGGCATCGAGGTCGTGCTGGTCAAGGACGAGCAATGCTGCGGCGCGCTAACCCATCACCTCGGACGCGACGACGACGCACTGGCAAGGGCGCGGGCCAACATCACGGCTTGGCAAAAGCAGGCCGGGCAAGGCGGCCTCGACGCCATCCTGGTGACGACGTCCGGATGTGGGACCGTGATCAAGGACTACGGTTTCATGCTGCGCGAGGATCGCGAGTTCGCTAGCGGAGCTGCGAAGATCTCGGCGCTCGCCAAGGATATCACCGAGTATCTCAGCGCTATCGAACTCACTCCAACGCAGCCACACAGCGATCTCGTCATCGCCTATCACTCGGCTTGTTCGCTGCAGCACGGACAGAAAATCAGCGAGCTTCCGAAAGAATTGCTTTCCAAGAACGGATTCGTGGTGAAAGATGTACCTGAGAGCCATTTGTGTTGCGGTTCGGCGGGGACGTACAACATTCTCCAGCCTGACATTGCGAGCAGATTGCGCGATCGCAAGGTCGCCAACATCGCGATGGTCAAGCCGGACATGATTGCTGCAGGCAATATTGGATGCATGGTTCAGATTGCCGGCGGCACGTCAGTTCCTGTGGTGCACACGGTTGAGCTTCTCGATTGGGCGACAGGCGGTCCCCGGCCAGGATTGAACTGATCGATTGGCCCCGCGCTTGATGGCGGACGACTCGAAACGCCCGATAGACACTGATCGGCGGCAACAGGAGGATCACGATGGCTAAAGGCAAAAAGAAAAAGGGCGGCAAGAAGAACAAGAAGGATAAGAAAAAGCTGCTGATGGCGAAAAAATCCGCCAAGAAGTCTGCGAAGAAGTCTGCGAAGAAGTCCGCGAAAAAAGCCAAGAAGTCAGCGAAGAAGTCAGCCAAGAAGTCCGCCAAGAAATCAAAGGCGGCGGCGCCGAAGAAATCGGCCAAGAAGGCCGGCGCCAAGAAGAGCGCGGCGAAGAAGGCCGCAGCCAAGGTTGTCGCGCCCGCTCCTGCAGCCATGGCTGCCGCACCGATGGCTGCTGCACCGAAGCCCAAGCCAAAGCCGAGGCCGAAACCTGCCGCGGCGCCAATGGCCCCGCTGGCCCCGGCCCCCGAGCCGGCGGCTGCAGCCCCGAGCTGGGCTTCTCCCAGTGCTGCGCCGTCGAACCCCGGGCCATCCTGGAGTTCGTCCGCACACGACGACGAGGAAAAATAGCGACCCTTCGGAAAACGGGGGGCACGTTTAAAGGCCGCAGCATCCAGCGCTGCGGCCTTTTCTGTGCCTGAGGTCCCCCATCCCGAGGTGACCGATTCGATCAGCCTGCTAATTAGGGCAGCTCTACCCCCGTTTCCGCGAGGGAGGGGTCTCGCGCGCATGGCGCGCCGAAAGTTGCGGACCAGTGCAGAAATCGGGTCAAAAGCTGTTGTCGGAATGCAACACCTGCCGACAACATTTGGTAGAATAGCCGCAACGATCAAAAAGTCAGCAAATGCTCATCTTTTTTGCTTCACGCGATCGGTAGCCCGTACCAGATTGCCACCACGTTAAGAAATTTGGCTGCAGTCGGCTGTCGCAAGTCCCTGGGGGGCGCCGGAACTGGGGCTGTTTCAGAAAGTGGTGGGGATCGTCATGAAGAAACTGGTTTTAGCGGCGGTCGTGCTTGCGATGACTGCAGGCTCGACTTTCGCGGCGGATTTGCCGTTAAAGGCTGTGAAAGCGCCGCCGCCGGCGCCGTTCGATCCCTGGGACGTCGCGTTCGGCGGCGCGCTCATGAACGACTACATCTTCCGCGGCGTCACCCAGTCCAATCACCAGCCGTCAGTCGCGGCCTATTTCGAGCCTCGCTACAACGTTACCAAGGATCTGCAGCTGTACATCGGTACCTCCGCCGAAAGCATTTCATTTGCGAACCGTGCCGCGGCTGAAGTCGACATCTACGGCGGTATCCGCCCGACCTTCGGGGCATTTGCCTTCGATATTGGTGTCTGGGGTTACCTGTATCCGGGTGGCAGCTGCGCCGACAACGTCGTGACTGCCTTCGGTGGCTTTGCTGTTCCCGGCGGTGGCGTTTGCCCGGTCAGCACGACGACGATCTTCCTTGGCGACGGCAACGTGATGAAGAAGAACGTCAGCTTCTTCGAAGTCTACGGCAAGGTGAACTACACCATCAATGACAACTGGCAGGTCGGCCTGAATGAGTACTACACGCCAAGCTTCCTGAACTCCGGCGCTTGGGGCGACTACGCTTCGATCACCGCCAAGTATACCGCCCCGGGCACGGTCTTCGGCACAAGCGGTGTTGGTATGTATGTCTCGGGCGAGTTCGGACGCCAGTTCCTCGGTACAACGGATGCATTTTATGGGGTACCTGGCTTTCCGCTGGGCATCAAGTATGCCGACTACAACACTTGGAACATCGGCATCGGTTTCACCTACAAGGTGTTCACGCTCGATCTGCGTTATTCCGACACCGATCTGAACAAGGGTAATTGCAACGCCTTCACCAGTGCGTTCAACGCGACAGGAACGACCAGCGTGACGCCCATCAATCCGGGCGGCGCCGGCTCCAACTGGTGCGGCGCGGCGGGCATCGCCAAGCTGTCGTTTGACCTGACGGCGATGACGAACTTGAAGTAATTCATTCTCCTAGGGCTAGTCTAATGGGGGCGGCAGAGCGATCTGCCGCCCCTTAGTTTTGGGATCACGATCTAGATGAGCCTGGATTGGCGAAAGCTTGTGAGGAACCCGGGCCGCCGCAAGGGGCTGCCCGATATGGCGAGGGAAGCCGTTGTCGGCTTGGTCGCAGGCATTGGAGGCGGCCATCGCCATCGGCGCCATGGAATGGTTCTCGCGCGCCTCCCACTATCCGCTTGTCATCATCCCGTTTGCGACCTCCATCGTGCGGGTCGTCGGATCGCCGGATGCCGAGCCGGCGCAACCGCGGGCGCTGATCGGCGGTCATGTCGTGTCGACGATCATGGGCCTCGCCCTGTTGAAATTCACCGGGCCCCACGCCTGGGCGGCGGCAGCCGGGGTCGGGCTGGCCGTGATTGCGATGTATCTCACCGGAACGTTTCATCCACCGGCCGGGATCAATCCGCTGCTGGTGATCTCCAACAATCTTTCCTGGTCATTCTTGTTCGCGCCGGTGCTCGCCGCCGCGCTGCTGCTGACGGCCTTTGCCTGTGTCTGGCGCCGCTGGATGGGCCGCCGGCCCTGGCCAGAGCGCTGGCTATAGTGACAAGCCGGTGGCCGCCGATCAGCTGGACGTCAAGATGACACCTTGGCGTCCTCACTTCGGCTCCGCAGCAGAAAATGATCGCCGTCACGGGTCAGCACGATGTTGCGCTGATGGAAGGCTTCGAGCGTCGCGCGATGGCCGATCGAAACGATGGTGGTGGCCGGCAATTTCTCCTTGAGGAGCTGGTAGAGTTTGGCTTCCGAGGCTTCGTCGAGCGAAGCGGTCGCTTCATCCAGGAATAGATATTGCGGCCCGTGCAACAGCGCGCGGGCAAGGCCTAAGCGCTGCTGCTCGCCGAGCGAGAGCATCCGGTTCCAGTGCGCTTCTTCCTCGAGCTTTGCGGTGAGCTGAGGCAGGCCCACCGAGATCAGAGCATCCCTGACCCGATCCGAACTGAACGCGCCTTCCTCCGACGGATAGACGATCGCGCCTTGCAGCGAACCGATCGGGAAATACGGCCGCTGCGGCAGCATCATCAGGGTGGCATGTGCGGGGATAGCAATCCTGCCGCTGCCGTATGGCCAGATGCCGGCGATGGCGCGAAACAATGTCGATTTGCCGGCACCGGACGGGCCGGTGACCAAAGTCCGCTCATTGCCGTTGATGCTGAGATGGTCAGCCGCGACCAGCGGCGTCCCGTTGGGCAAGGAGACCAGAAGCTGTTCCAGATCGATGTTGTTGCTGCCGCCCGACGATATGACATCGATCGAGCCGGGCCCAGTTGGCTGAGCTTCGGCGCTCTTGATTGCGGTCTCAAATCCATCGAGACGCGCGATGACGGCGCGCCATTCCGCCAGCGTCCGATACGTTGAAACGAAAAACGACAGCGCCTGTTGCACGCTGGAGAAGGCGTTTGCGGTCTGCATCATGCCGCCGAGCTGGATCTTGTCTGCAAAATATGCCGGCGCCACCAGGACGTACGGGAAAACCACCGCGGCTTGCGAATAGCTCGAGGTTAATGCCGTCACCCGCTTGGTCCGCTGCATGATGGCATACCAGTTGGCGACGACACGGCCGAAGCGCTCCGAAAGTCGCTGCCGCTCGGCATTCTCGCCCTGCAACAGCGCAATCTGTTCGGAATTTTCGCGCGCCCGAACCAGGTTGAAGCGAAAATCCGCCTCATAGCGCTGCTGCTGGAAATCGAGATTGACCAGTGGCGCGCCAATCCATTGCGTCAGCGCGGTTCCGAGGATCGCGTAGATCAGCGCGCCCCACACCAGATAACCGGGGATCATGAACTCGTGGCCGAAAATGTGCAGCGGGGACTGGGAGGAGAGACCCCACAGGATGACGACAAAGGACAGAAGCGTGACGATCGCGCTCAAAAGGCCCACGGTGATATTGAGCGTTTGATCGACGAACATCTTGACGTCGTCGGCGATGCGCTGGTCCGGATTGTCGGCGGCATCGCCCTTGAGCTGCATGCGATAGTGGTTGGCGTTATGCAGCCATTGGCCGAGATAGAGGCTGGTCATCCAGGTCCGCCAGCGGATCTGCAGCCATTGATTGAGATAGAGCTGGTAGACCGACAGCGCGATATAGAACGTCGCCAAAAGGCAAAAGATGCCGATTTCCCTGACAAACCCGTCCCAGTTCTTCTCCTGCAGCGCATTGTAAAAGCGGTTGTTCCACGCGTTCAGCAGCACGTTGATAAAAACCAGCGAAAGTTCGATCGCGATCACCGCCGCCAGCAGCAACCGGCCAGGCCATTTGTCCTCGGAACGAAAATAGGGAGCTGCGATCCGCCATACGGTCGCGAGCGTGGCGCGAAGGTTCTTCACAGATTGTCGTCTCCAGGGGGCTTCCGGCCCTAAAGGCCTGAGGAAATACGGGAATCGGGCGAACTTAGACTAAAGTCGCAAGTATCATGATCCGGGTTGGCTTGTCCTAGCCTCCGCCTAGACCCTAGCATGGGCGCAACGGCGAGGGGCGGGGACGCTTTCGAATTCGCGAGCTTGTGAGCGGGCTTGGGATTGCCATAACGCGGCATTGCCAAATTCGTAGGCATATTTCGCGCATCCGCCAGATCATCCCCGTGATCACGCCAGGCATGCCAACCCGTCCACGCTGGCCGGCATTGCCGCAAAAAGTGGCGTGAGGAGGAACTGCAATGTGGAATCAAATCTATAACCCGTTGGGTAATGCGGCGCTGTCGACGGTCGCCGCCGCAATTCCCGTGGTCACGCTGCTGGTGCTGATCGCGAGCGGCAAAGTGAAAGCGCATATCGCAGCCATCATCGCCGTGATCCTGAGCAACCTGATCGCGATCTTAATCTTCACCATGCCGGCAGGCATGTCGATCCGCGCCACGCTGCTCGGCATCGTCGCCGGCTTCTTCCCGATCGGCTGGATCGTGCTCAACGTCATCTTTCTGTACCAGATCACGGTCGTGACGGGAAAATTCGAACTGCTGAAGCGTGCTGTCGGCGGCGTCACCGAGGACCGGCGCCTGCAACTATTGCTGATCGCGTTCTCCTTCGGTGCGTTCTTCGAGGGCGCTTCCGGATTTGGCACGCCGGTTGCGATCACGGGCTCGGTCCTGATCGGCCTCGGGTTCTCGCCGCTCGCCGCCTCCGGCCTGTCGCTGATCGCCAATACCGCTCCTGTCGCCTACGGGGCGCTGGGCACGCCGATCCAGGGGCTTGCTTCGGTGACCGGCCTTGATCCCTATACTCTGGGCGCGATGGTCGGGCGCCAGTTGCCGGTGTTCTCGCTGATCGTGCCGTTCTGGGTGGTATGGGCGTTCGCCGGCTGGAAAGGCATGAAGGACATCTGGCCCGCCATTCTCGTCACCGGCCTGTCGTTCGCGATCCCGCAATTCGTGATCTCGAACTACATCAATCCCTGGATCGTCGATATCGGCGCGTCGCTGATTTCGATGGGCTGTCTGATTCTGTTCCTGAAGGTCTGGCAACCGAAGCAGCTGTGGCTGTCGCCGGCGCTGCGCGGCAGGGATGAATCGGCTGCGACCATGACGGCGCCGAAGCCCATGGACAAGACACCGCTGACGCAGCGCGAGCTCTTTAGCGCATTGCTGCCGTGGATCATCGTCTGCATCGTGATGCTGATCTGGGGCAACGGCGCATTCAAGACCTGGGCGAATTCGATCTTCACCTGGAACTATCCGGTTCCCGAGCTGCACAACATGATCAACAAGGTGCCGCCGGTGGCGGCGAAGCCGACACCGGAAGGTGCGATCTTCGGGTTCACCTACCTGTCGTTTACCGGAACCGGCATGCTGATCTCCGCGATCATTTCGGGCCTCCTGATGGGGCTGTCGCCCGTGCGGATGATTTCGGAATACGGCCGCACCATCAAGCTGTGCGCGATTTCGCTGATCACGATCTCGGCGATGCTGGCGATCGGCACGCTGACCCGGCTGTCGGGCGTCGATGCGACACTCGGTCTGGCGTTTGCCGCGACCGGCGTGCTCTATCCCTTCTTCGGCACGCTGCTCGGCTGGCTGGGCGTGGCGCTGACCGGGTCGGATACCGCGTCGAACATTCTGTTCGGCAATCTGCAGAAGATCACATCCGAGCAACTTGGCCTGTCGTCGGTGCTGATGGGCGCCGCCAATTCCTCCGGCGGCGTGATGGGCAAGATGATTGACGCGCAGTCGATCGTGGTCGCCTCGACCGCGACCAACTGGTATGGGCATGAAGGCACTATTCTGCGCTTCGTGTTCAAGCATTCGATCGCGCTGGCCTGCCTTGTCGGCCTTCTTGTGATGCTGCAGGCCTATGTCTATCCGTTCACGGCGATGGTCCCGAAGTAGGACGGGCGCTGCCAACACCAACAAAATCCCCGCAGGCCTTGGCCCCGCGGGGATTTTTTTGCGGGGCCGATCTGGTCAATGTCGTGCTTGCCGATTAGAAACGCGCGCCGGGAATTTCGAGAGGTCGTATGTTTTTTGTGACAAGATTTGTGAGGCAGGCTGCAATCGGGCTGTTTTTCGGCGCCGCGGCACTCAACGCCGTTCCAGCGTTGGCCGATAGCGGGTTTCCATTCGGGTTCGAGATGACGCTGGATGTGACGCCCCAGCCCGGATCGAAGCGGATACCGAATATCGAGATCGGAGATGCCGGCGAGACCATCCTCGAACTCTGGTGCAAGGCCGGCAAGGGCCAATTTTCGGTGGCCGGCAATGCCGTGATCTTTGTCGCGGGTCCCCTACAGGATCGTGCCTGTCCGCCGGCGCTGGCCCAGGCTGACGACGAGCTGGTCGCGGCGCTGAGCGAGGCCGCGACCTGGAAGCGGCAGGGAGATTCCGTGTCGTTCATCGGAACCAAGACGCTGCGGTTCCACCTCAATACCAATTGACGGTTCGACTACAGCCGAGTGGTGATAAGGCCTGGCTATTTCCAGACCGATTTGTCCGCATCCCAGCGTTGGCCGTTGAATTGCTTCACGAGCGCATTGATCGCGCCGTTGTCGTCGCTTTGGTCGCCTTCCTCGTCGCTGGAGGATTCGTCGGTCAAATTGAGTTTTGGGCCCGCGGTCTCGTCATTGGTCGAAACGACGGGATTGCCGATCCACAGCATCAGCCGGTCGGAAGCACCGGGCTTGTCAGGTGCCACCAGCGAGGCTATTTCGATCGTGTCGGTGAGGTCAAGCGCGGGGAAAAGCTGGCTCGGCCGCTTGAACGTCAGTTTCAGCGTGCCGGTATTGGCGTTCCATGCCGCGGATGAGGACTTCGCCGCAAAGGTCGTGGTCAGGACGCCCATGATCGCGGCCGCGAGCTTGTCCTTGTTGAGCTTGTCGCCGTCGCGCCAGTCGGCGGCCGAAAATCGGATCGCGCGCTCCATGTCCACGACGCCGCTGGTCCACCCCGCCGTGACCACGCCGGGCTGCGACTTGAACTTCGCAATCAGCGCTGCGGCGCGCGCCGGATCGGCGCTGATGTTGATGGTCTGCTCGCCGGCGCGCAGCGCATCGCAGGTCACGGTCAGGCTGTTGAGCGACACCTCGACATCCTGCCCCCTCAGCCCTTTCAGGAAATCCGATGCCGCATCGAGCTTCACCTTGACGCCGATCGATTCCGGCGACACTTCGGTAAAATCCTTTGGCGTCGCCGTGATGCCTTCGTCGGTGGTCTGATTGTCCAGAAATTCCTTTTCGCTGAGATCGGAATTGTCGGTCGAGGCCACTTCCGTCACCGTCTGGCCGACGCTGATCTGGCCGCGGAATTCGAAGGTGTCGCCGGTCGGCTTGCGCGTCAGCTTGACGCTCACCGGCAATTTGTCCGCGATGCTCTGCGTGGTGCCGGTCAGGGTCTGGCCGCTGACCGCGAGGTTGACGATAAAGCGGTCCTTGCGGTCGGAGCCCTTCTCGGCCGGGTAGCAGACGTCGAGCACCGCCGAGGTGACGGTCTTGCCCTGCCTGGTCTCTTTCAGGATGACGTCGGCATTGCCGCTCATCAGACCGTCGATCGAGGTAAAATACCTGGTGTCGTTGGCTCCCGGCGTGGCCTTCGGCGAAAGTTTTATCTCCGCGGAAGCGATATCCGACGAGGCGGTCATCAGCCCGATCAGGCAGAACAGAAGCGAGCGCATGGGGATTCCTCGAAGCTAGAATCAGGCGGTACTGTCAGGCTCATGCGATTCGGTTTTTCGAATCCGAGCCAAGCCTTAGCAAACCTCCGAAACATTCGCCAAAAAGAAGGCCGCCCGGAGGCGGCCTTCGTCGAACAGCTGTTGCCGGCCGTGCGTCGGGCCCTAAAAGCCCATGCCGCCCATGCCGCCGCCACCGCCGGGCATGGCCGGCGCCGGCTCCTTCGGCAGTTCGGCGACCATGGCTTCGGTCGTCACCAGAAGGGCGGCAACGGAGGCAGCGTCCTGCAGCGCGGTGCGCACCACCTTGGCCGGGTCGATGATGCCTTTGGCGACCATGTCGACATATTCTTCGGTCTGCGCATCGAAGCCGAAGGTTTCGGACTTGTCTTCCAGAATCCTGCCGACCACGATCGAGCCTTCGACACCGGCATTTTCGGAGATCTGGCGGACCGGCGCTTCCAGCGCTTTCAGCACGATATTGATGCCGGCCTGCACATCGGGGTTGTCGTTGTGGATGCGGCCGACCGCCTTCTTGGCGCGCAATAGCGCAACCCCGCCGCCCGGCACGATGCCCTCTTGCACGGCTGCGCGGGTGGCGTTGAGCGCGTCCTCGACGCGGTCCTTTTTCTCCTTCACCTCGACCTCGGTCGCGCCGCCGACGCGGATCACCGCGACGCCGCCGGCGAGCTTGGCCAGGCGCTCCTGCAGCTTCTCGCGGTCGTAGTCCGAGGTGGTCTCCTCGATCTGCGCCTTGATCTGGTTGACGCGGGCCTCGATGTCCTTTTTCTTGCCGGCGCCGTTGACGATCGTGGTGTTTTCCTTGTCGATCACGACTTTCCGGGCACGTCCCAACATGTTGATGTTGACGCTTTCGAGCTTCATGCCGAGTTCATCCGAGATCAGCTGGCCGCCGGTCAGGATCGCGATGTCCTCGAGCATTGCCTTGCGCCGGTCGCCAAAGCCCGGCGCCTTGACCGCCGCGACCTTGAGCCCGCCCCGCAATTTGTTGACCACCAGAGTTGCGAGCGCCTCGCCCTCGACGTCTTCGGCCACGATCAGCAAAGGCTTGCCGCTTTGCACCACCGACTCCAGGACCGGCAGCATCGCCTGCAGCCCCGACAGCTTCTTCTCGTGGATCAGGATGTAGACGTTCTCGAGCTCGGCCAGCAT
>DATBYN010000436.1:0-3552 GCA_036513695.1 Bradyrhizobium sp.
CGCCAGCATGATGTGCGGCGAGACGGTGGAATAGCCGCAGAGGATGCCGTCGATCTCGGCACGTTTCAGCCCGGCATCGGCAATCGCGAGCTCTGCGGCCTTGCTCATCAGGTCGAGCGAGGAGGAGCCTTCGTGCCTGCCGTAGGATGTGAGACCAACGCCAGTGATGAAGCTCATCTCAATACGACTTCGGCAGCCCCAGCACCTTCTCGGCGATAAAACTGAGAATGAGCTGCGGGCTGATCGGCGCGATGCGCGGGATCAGAGATTCGCGAAAGTAACGCTCGACGTGAAACTCCTTGGCGTAACCAAAACCGCCATGGGTCATCACCGCCTGCTCGCAGGCGTGATAGCCGGCTTCGGCGGCGAGATATTTTGCTGCGTTGGCGGCCGGGCCGCAGGGCAATCCCTGATCGTACTGCCAGCCCGCCGACAGCGTCATCAGCCACGCCGCCTCCAGTTCCATCCAGTTCTTTGCCAGCGGATGCTGGATCGCCTGGTTCTTGCCGATCGGCCGGTTGAACACGTTGCGCTCTTTGGCATAAGCGGCCGCGCGCGACAGCGCCACCTGGCCAAGCCCGACCGCTTCGGCGGCGATCAGGATGCGCTCCGGGTTCATGCCGTGCAGGATATACTCAAAACCGCGGCCTTCCTCGCCGAGACGATCTTCCAGGAGAATTTCAAAATTCTCGATGAAGAGCTCGTTGGAATCGACCGCTTTGCGGCCCATCTTCTCGATCTCATGAACGGTGATGCGGCTGCGGTCGAAGTCCGTATAGAACAGGCTGAGGCCGTGCGTTGGATTTTTGACCTCGTCCAGCGGCGTGGTACGTGCGAGCAGCAAGATCTTCTCGGCGACCTGCGCGGTGGAGATCCAGACCTTTTGGCCGTTGACGACGTACTTATTGCCGGTCCGCACCGCGCGGGTTTTCAATTGCGTAGTATTGAGGCCGGTGTTGGGCTCGGTGACCGCAAAGCACGACCGCTCCTTTCCCTCTACAATCGGCGGTAACATCCGCCGGCATTGTTCTTCGGTGCCGAACACGACGACGGGATTGAGCCCGAACACATTCATATGCACCGCGGAGGCTCCGGACATGCCGGCACCGGATTCCGAGATCGTCCGCATCATGATCGCGGCATCGAGGATGCCGAGACCAGAGCCGCCATACGCTTCGGGAATGCAGATGCCAAGCCAGCCGGCATCGGCAAGAGCTTTATGGAAGTCGGCGGGATAACCGCCTTCCTTGTCCTTCTTCAGCCAAT
This sequence comes from Bradyrhizobium sp., assembly GCA_036513695.1. Taxonomy (GTDB): domain Bacteria; phylum Pseudomonadota; class Alphaproteobacteria; order Rhizobiales; family Xanthobacteraceae; genus Bradyrhizobium. Next base: position 1,267 of record DATBYN010000436.1, read on the forward strand.
AGGCATCATCAAAACGCGCGCAGATTTTTGCCACGGCATCGCGGATCGATTCCTGACTGGCTGACAGCGCAAAGTCCATCGTTCTCAATCCCCTCAGGCGTCGATCGCAGCTTTGGTGACGCCGTCGCGCACCAGCGCTGCAATTTCGTCGGCGGAGAATCCCGCCTCGCGCAAAATCTCCGGACCATGCTCGTTGAGGCGCGGCGCCAGCCGCGTCGGCTCGGCCGGAGTCTCCGACCAGGTGGCCGACACCTTCATGTTGCGGATTTTTCCCTCGGTCGGATGTTCGACCACCGGAAAGAACCCGGTCGCGACCATATGCGGGTCCTGCAGGATGCTCCCGAGATCGTGCATCGGCATCACCGGCACGTCGGCCTTTTCGAGCAGTTCGCTCCACTCGGCGGTGCTGCGCGTCTCGAAAATGCGGGCGAGTTCGGCATAGACCGTGTCGATATTGGTAGAGCGTCCGGCAAAGGTTGCAAATTTGGGATCGTTGCGCAGATCGTCGCGGCCGGTGGCCTCAAAGAAGTTTTGCCATTGCTTGTCGTTGTAGACGATCACGCAGATATAGCCGTCGGAAGTCTTGTAGGGCCGCCGGTCGCGCGACAAATGCCGCGCGTAACCGCCTTTGTCGAGTGGCGGCTCGTAAGTGAGACCGCCCATGTGGTCGCCCATCACAAAGCCCGCCATGGTCTCGAACATCGGAATATCCACGCGCTGCCCGCGCCCGGTGCGGTCCCGATGCACGAGGCTCGCGCAGATCGCGCCGACCGCGGTCAACCCGACGATGCGGTCGACCAGCGCGTTCGGAACATAGCGGGGAATGCCGTCGCTGGTTTGCGCCATCAAGGCGGGCAGCGCGGTCGCGCCCTGGATCAGGTCGTCGTAAGCGGGTTTTGCGGCGTAAGGTCCGTCCTGGCCAAAACCGAACACGCCGGCATAGATCAGGCGGGGATTGATCTTCGAGACCAATTCATAGCCAAGCTGCAGCCGCGCCATGGCCTGCGGACGGACGTTGTAGACCAGCACATCGGCGGAGGCGATCAGCCGCAGCACCGCGTCGCGGCCGGCCGGTTTCTTCAGATCGAGCGCGATGCTGCGCTTGCTGCGGTTGGTGTTGAGGAACACCGGCCCCATGCCGGGATGCCGGGTCGGGCCGATCAGCCGCGTGACGTCGCCGTCCGGTGTCTCGATCTTGATGACATCGGCGCCGTAATCGCCGAGCATCTGGGTGGCATAGGGCCCCATCAGCACGGTCGTCATGTCGATGATCTTGACGCCCTCAAGGGGTCCCATGGTTGTGTTTGCTCCCGAAGCGATGCGCGTGGCGCTATTTGTCTCGGGTCAACTAACGGCAGGGCGGAGGCAAGATCAAGGGCGGCCCGCGTATGGGCGTATGCGTGGGTGCCTCACATTCAGTGTCGTCCCGGCCTTGAGCCGGGACCCATAACCACGAATGTTGGTGTGGCGCGAAGCTGGGACCCCAGCCGATCCTAACAACTACGCCCTGTGGTTATGGGTCCCGGCTCAAGGCCGGGACGACATCGAGATTACTTCACCGGCTCCAGCAGCGATACGTAATTCGCAACCGCGGCGCCACCCATGTTGAAGATGCCCGCGAGTTTTGTGTCTTTGATCTGCATGCCCTCGGGCGCCTGACCCAAGAGCTGCATCGCGGTCATCACATGCATCGAGACGCCGGTGGCGCCGATCGGGTGGCCTTTTGCCTTCAAGCCGCCGGATGGATTGATCGGCAATTTGCCGTCCTTTTGCGTCCAGCCTTCCTTGATGGCACGGGCGCCCTGCCCGCGCGGCGTCAATCCCATCGCCTCATATTCGATCAATTCGGCGACGGTGAAGCAGTCATGGGTTTCGACAAAGGACAAATCAGAGAGTTTTATGCCGGCCGACTGCAGCGCGCGCTGCCAGGCTACCGTGCAGCCCTCGAACTGCAAGATGTCGCGTTTCGACATCGGCAGGAAATCCTGGGCGTGGGCGGTGGCGCGGATGTTGACGGCTTTGCCCATCGACTTTGCGGTTTCAGAGTCGGTTAGCACCAACGCCGCAGCACCGTCGGAGACCAGCGAGCAATCGGTCCGCTTCAGCGGTCCCGCCACGTAGGGGTTCTTTTCGCTTTCGGAACGACAGAATTCAAAACCAAAATCCTTGCGCATCTGCGCATAGGGATTGGCGACGCCGTTCTTGTGGTTCTTGGCGGCGATCATCGCCAGCGCGTCGGATTGGTCGCCATATTTCTGGAAATAGGCCTGCGCGATGCCACCGAAC
>DATBYN010000437.1:0-2436 GCA_036513695.1 Bradyrhizobium sp.
AGCATGATCTTTTCGGAAAACCGGTCTCCACTTTTCCGGATCATGCTCGTAAACGCTCGGATGGGTTAGCCCTTCGCGAGGGGTACCGCGACGAAGCGCGAGGACCCACCGCTCTTGACCCGCATCAGAACGCTATTCTTGCTGTCGGTGCGCGCGGCATCGATGGCCTCGCGCACGTCCTTGACATTGGCAACGCTCTTTCCGGCGACTTCGAGAATCACGTCGCCTTCCTTGAAGCCGCGCTCGGCCGCCGCACTCTGCGGATCGACCTCGGTCACCACGACGCCGTCCTTGCCGGCGCCGGCAACGGAGTTGGCCGGCGCGAGCGTCAAGCCGAGCTTCGGCACGTCGGTGCCGCGGTTCACGCCGCCCTTGTCACCATTGTTGTTGTCGGTGTCGGCCTTGGCTTCGACCGAGTTCGGCAACTGGCCGAGCGTGAGGTCGACGACCTTGTCCTGGCCCTTGTGCAGCACGTTGAGCTTCACGGCATTGCCGGGCGGCAGACCGCCGATGGTGCGCGCGAGTTCACGGGCATCCTTGACGCTCTCGCCGTTCACCGCGGTGATGACGTCACCGGATTCGATACCGGCCTTGGCCGCCGGACCGTTGGCCTGCGGCTCCGCAACCAGCGCGCCTTCAGCCTTCTTCAGCCCGAGGCTGTCGGCGATGTCAGCCGTGACCGGCTGAATCTGAACGCCGATCCAGCCGCGGCTGACCGTGCCCTTGTCCTTGAGCTGAGCGACCACGTTCTTCACGGTGGAAGCGGGAATCGAGAAGGCGATGCCGACGCTGCCGCCGGACGGCGAATAGATCGCGGTATTGACGCCCATCACCTCGCCTTCGGTGTTGAAGGCCGGGCCGCCGGAGTTGCCCTTGTTCACGGGCGCGTCGATCTGGATGAAATCGTCATACGGGCCGTTGCCGATGTCGCGGCCGCGGGCCGAGACGATGCCGGCCGTGACAGTGCCGCCGAGGCCGAAGGGATTGCCGACCGCGAGCACCCAATCACCGATCCGGGGCTTGCCATCCGAAAGCTTGGCAAACGGGAAGTCCGAGCCGCCCTCGACCTTGATCAAGGCGAGGTCGGTACGCGCATCGGTGCCGATCACCTTGGCCTTGTAGATCTTGCCGTCGTCGGTGGTCACTTCGACCTTGTCGGCGCCGTCGACCACGTGGTTGTTGGTGACGGCATACCCGTCAGCGGAAATGAAGAAGCCGGAACCCTGGCCGGTCACGGCGTGGCCGCCGCGCGGAGCACCACGCATCCCTGGCGGCAGACCGTCGGGTCCGCCGAAGCGACGGAAGAAGCGCTCCATCGGCGAGCCCGGCTGGAACGGCGAATCATCGTTGTTGCCGCCATCGTCCTTCGACGCGACCTTCTCGTTGATATTGACCTTCACCGAGATCACCGACGGCTTTACGCGCTCGACGATGTCGGCAAAGCCGATCGGCTTCTCGACCTTGCGGACGTCGTTATTGACCTGCGCATGCGCAGGGCTCGAGAAAACATCAACCGGCCCATGCGACGGGCCAAAACCGTAGACGGCGACGCCGAGACCGGCGACGACCGAAGCCATCAGCGCAAATTTGCGTGCAGAAAACAGCGAACGGCGCGGTGCCTGGTACGAGGGGAAGGACGAAAGATCGTTGGGACGTTCGGTCATTCAGTAATCTCCAAGAGCCTGAAAATCGATGGTGCCGGAAGCAGCACCTTTCACGTCGGAAGATGGGGATTTTCGCCTTACCGTGCGCTGGCGAGGGAATTAAACTTTTGTAATAAAGGCGCAAGCGAATGCGGCAGTTTATCGCAGGGCGAAAACGGTCCGTTGCGAGGAGCGAAAACAAGCCCATTCAGGGCGAAAAGGCGCTTATCGCAAGGTTTAAGCCGGCCGGTCCGGCGAGGCTTCCGGTGCCATTAACCGTTGCAGCCGCGCTTCTTCCTCCGCCGTCAGCTTGAACGGTGATTCGTCGCCTGCCGCGGCGGTTTTCTGGCGTCGCCGCCAGTTGAGCCACAGCGCCAGCCCGCCTCCGAAGAGCGCCACGGGCGGCAACAGCCACAGCAGCAGCGTGTGGCGTTCCAAAGGCGGCTTCAGCAGCACGAATTCGCCGTAGCGCTCGACCAGAAAATCGATCACCTGCGCATCGCTGTCGCCGCCCGCGATCCGCTCGCGCACCAGTAACCGCAAATCGCGCGCCAAGGGTGCTTCGGAATCGTCGATCGACTGGTTTTGGCACACCATACAACGAAGTTCGCGCGACAAGTCCCGCGCCCGGGCTTCCTTCGCCGGATCGGACATGATCTCGTCGGGCTGGACGGCGTAGACCGGAGAGGCCAAACAGACCGAGCAGACGAACGCAAGCCGGATGAAGTTCACTAATCTCATTTCGCCTTTTACCCCGCCCCAGCGCCTCCGTCATCAAGCTTTCAGCTAGACA
>DATBYN010000438.1:0-4131 GCA_036513695.1 Bradyrhizobium sp.
CTTCGCGTCCCGGATCGCCCGCCACACTCGCTCCGGGGTCAGCGGCATGTCGATATGCGTGATGCCGTACTCCGAGAGCGCATCCACCACCGCGTTGACGATGGTGGAGAGGCTGCCGGCGCAGCCGGCTTCGCCGCAGCCTTTGGTGCCCAGCGGATTGGTTTTTGCGGGCACCGGGTGGTCGCCGACCTCCATCAGCGGAATGTCTTCCGCGCGCGGCAGCGCATAATCCATGAACGAGCCGGTGATCGGCTGGCCGCTACTGTCATAGCTGACGCATTCCATCAGTGCCTGCCCAATGCCCTGCGCGACGCCGCCATGCAGTTGGCCGGCCACCAGCATCGGATTGACGATCGTGCCAAAATCATTGACGCCGGTATAGCGCACGATCTGCACGATCCCGGTGTCGGGATCGATCTCGACTTCAGCCACATGGCAGCCATTGGGGAAAGCCGATGGTACGGGCTCGGAGGTATGGTCGACGTCGAGCGAGGTCGGCACGCCTTCCGGCATCTTGCCTTCGCGCATTCTTTTCGCCAGCTCCATGATGTTGATCGAGCGGTCGGTGCCGGCGATGATAAAACGGCCGTTGGCGAATTCGATATCGGCCTCGGACGCCTCCATCAGATGCGCGGCCGCGCGCTTGCCCTTCTCGATCACGATTTTCGAGGCTTCGACGATCGCCATGCCGCTGGCGGTAATCGAGCGTGAGCCGCCGGTGCCGTTGCCGGTATGCACGATATCGCTGTCGCCCTGTTCGAGTTTTACGCTCTCGAAGGGCACACCGAGCTGCGCACACAGCACTTGCGCAAACGGCGTCGCGTGGCCCTGGCCATAATCGAGCGTGCCGGTGATCAGCCGCACCACACCGTCATCCTCGAACACGATCTTGCCAAGCTCGACGCCGGGAGGCGCGGTGACCTCCAGATAAGAGCCGACGGCAACGCCGCGCAGCTTGCCGCACTTGCGGCTCTCTTTCTTGCGTTTGGCAAAGTTGGCGTGATCGGACATTGCCAATGCCTTCTCGAACACGCCCTGGAAATCGCCGCTGTCATAGGTGACGCCGGAAGACGCCGCGAAGGGCATCTGTTCAGACTTGATGAAATTGCGCTTGCGCAGCGTCAATCGGTTGATACCCATCTCGTCGGCGGCGCGGTCGATCAGCCGCTCCATGAAATAGTTGGCCTCTGGCCGTCCGGCGCCGCGATAAGCGCCCATCAGCGTCGTGTTGGTCAAGACCGTCTTGATATCGACGCTCATCAAGGGCGTACGATAGACGCTGGCGAGGTTTTTCCCGACGTTCAGAGATAACGGAATCGGCGCAACGCCGGTGATATAGGCGCCGAGATTGCCGTAGCCCGAAACTTTTACCGCCAAAAACTTGCCGTCGGCATCGAGCGCAAGCTCGCAATGAATCTTCTGCGCCCGGCCGTGGCTGTCGGACAAAAAGCTGGTCGAGCGTTCGTCGGTCCATTTTACGGGCCGGCCGAGCGCCTTCGCGGCGTGCAGGATGCAAACATATTCGGGATAGTTGATGTTCTTCATGCCAAACGAGCCGCCGACATTGGCGGTCAGCAAATGAACCTTCTCGTTCGGCACTTTCAGGATGTTTTTCGCGAGATTCTGCCGGTTGCCGGCGACGCCCTGCGTCGGCACCTGGATGGTGTAGCGCTGGTTCGCCTTGTCGTAGGAGGCAAGCGCCGCGCGCGGCTCCATCGCCACCACCGCGACGCGGGTATTGACGATATCGAGTTTTGTCACATGGGCTGCGCCGGCAAACGCAGCCTCGACCTTTTCGGCGTCGCCGTAATGATAGTCCAGCGCGACGTTGTTCGGGATGTGATCGTAGAGTTGCGGCGCGCCGGGTTTTGCCGCTTCCTCTGGGTCGGTGACGGCGGGCAGGGGATCGATGTCGATCACCACGGCTTCGCCGGCATCGCGCGCCTGCGCCAGCGTCTCGGCGACCACGAAGGCGACGGGATCGCCGACATAGCGCACCTTGTCGGTCATCAGCGCGGTACGGTTGGTCTGCAACAGCGGCGAGCCGTCGCGGCTCTTTAACGGAAGTCCGCAGCTGAAGGGGCCATAGCCGGCGGCGACGAGGTCGGTTCCGGTCCAGACTCCGAGCACGCCCGGCATGGCCTTGGCGGCCGAAACGTCGATACCGCGGAGGATGCCGTGGGCGTGGCTGGAGCGCACGATCCAGGCATAGGCCTGTCCGGCTAAGTTGAAATCGTCGGTATATCTGCCCTTGCCGCGCACCAGGGTGTCGTCCTCCTTGCGGTGGACCGGCTGCCCGATACCATATTTTTGCAGTGCGATAGCGTTCTCCAGAGAAGACGGAGAAGTATGGTCTTGCATCGAAAAATCCCTGAAATGCCCGGCTTTTGCGCGATTTCGCGCTTCCCCTGCAGATAACGCGCCGATTACCCCACGACAACGCCTGATTAGGCATGGTCCCATGTGAAGGGCAGTTGCGCCGCACCGGCGCGCTGCTAAAGTTTCCGTGAACGGAACTTAATTCCAAGTCGGCCGGGTACTGGCTGCGGAAAGACATTTTGAATGAGCCATGACACGCGGCTTCGCGATGGCCTTGAGCCGTGCGGCGGTCCGGAAGCGTCGGTCGCGGCAGGGGGCACCGATCTGCGGGGAACGGACAGTTCGCCGGCTGGAACCGGCGTCTACGCGGCGCTCGATCTGGGTACCAATAATTGCCGGCTCTTGATCGCCTGCCCGACCGGGGACGGATTTCGCGTGGTCGATTCGTTCTCGCGGATCATCCGGCTCGGCGAAGGCGTTTCGGCAACCGGGTGCATCAGCGACGCCGCGATCGAGCGCGCCATTGTCGCGCTGAGCATCTGCCGGGACAAGATCCATTTCAGGAAAGCAAAACGCCTGCGGCTGATCGCCACCGAAGCCTGCCGGGCGGCCTCGAACGCGGAAGGATTTCGCGACCGGGTTGCGGCCGAGACCGGCATCCGGCTCGAGGTGATCGATCGCGAGACCGAGGCGGCGCTCGCCGTGATCGGCTGCTCGCCGCTGCTCGACCCGGAAGGCCGCGGCGCCATTCTGTTCGATATCGGCGGTGGCTCGACCGAACTGGTCCGGATCGAGCGCAATCCGGACGAGCAGGACGCAACCCCTCGCATAAAGGCCTGGATGTCGATCCCGCTCGGCGTCGTTACCTTGGCGGAGCATTTCGGCGGCAGGGATGTCACCGCGCAATCCTATGCGAAGATGGTCGAGGAAGTAGCCCAACACGTCGCCCCGTTCGCTACCGAGCACGGTGACGATCTGGAAAAGATGCACCTGCTTGGCACCTCAGGCACGGTGACGACGCTGGCCGGCGTCCATCTCAATCTGCTGCGCTACGATCGCCGCCGGATCGACGGCATCTGGATGAGCAACGCGGACCTGACCACGACCATCGCGCGATTGCTCCGTATGAGCTACACCGAGCGCGCCGGCAATAATTGCATCAGCGTTGAACGCGCCGATCTGGTGCTGGCGGGCTGTGCCATCCTCGATGCCATCCGCAACGCGTTTCCGCTGCCGCGGTTGCGCGTCGCCGATCGGGGTCTGCGCGAGGGCATGCTGGTCGAGATGATGCGCGAAGACGGCGCCATCAGCGTATGCCGATAGGCGCACGCTAGCGTTATCCTTTCGTTTGAGCATGATCTCTGTGCAAACGCCCTTGGCGTTTGTCGCGCGGGAAAACCGGTTTCCACTTTTCCGCATCATGCTGTAGCGCGATATGCTAGAGCCTGACCTATGGCAAAAGATACCACTGGACGGTTGCACGTCACGGTCAAAACCGGCGGCAAACGAAAACTGTCTTCAAAGCTCTGGCTGGAGCGGCAGCTCAACGACCCCTATGTCGCGCAGGCCAAGCGCGACGGTTTTCGCTCGCGCGCGGCTTATAAATTGCTCGAGATCGACGACAAGCATCATTTCCTCAAACCAGGCATCACGGTGGTCGATCTCGGCGCTGCGCCCGGCGGCTGGAGCCAGATCGCCGCCAAACGCGTCGGCGCCGCCGACGGCAAGGGCAGGGTCGTCGCGATCGACCTTCTGGCGATGCCGGAGATCCCGGGCGTGACGTTCGCGCAGCTCGATTTTCTCAAAGAGGAC
>DATBYN010000439.1:0-3199 GCA_036513695.1 Bradyrhizobium sp.
GTATGGGAAGCCAATGCCGACGCCGGATGCAAGGTGAATGTCTGAGTTGGGTGCCAAAAGCCCCATTTAAGATCCCGCTCGCGGCGCAGAGGGAGCGTTACCGGCCAGCACCGACCCGTCAGATCTCTCCGAGAGCTCAACCGTATTTCAGCTTCATAAACAAGATTCCACCCGCCAAGACGATTGTTATGGCATTCGACGCGATCAGCGGCGCGTCTCCGGTAAAGAGGCCATACAAAAGCCAAAGCATGACGCCGAGCACCATGACGAAGAACATTCCCAGCGAAATGTCTTCAGTAGAGCGGGTTCTCCAGACCTTTACGAATTGCGGGGCAAAGGCGAGGCTCGTGCAGGTTGCGGCAGCAAATCCCAGCAGCTTGATTGCAATATGTTCCATGCCGGTCGTTATAGCATCGATTCGAAGATGAAATTGAGATTCAAACCAAGGGTCATCATCGATGTCGAAGCTTCGCATCGCCGCGCTCTGCGTCTCTTTGTTGAGCTCCCTGACCGCTCACGCGGAGGTGATTCGCTTTGACTTGCTGCAGGGCGGTCCGGCGTTCGAGGGGAGAAGCTTTGGCAACGTCCGCCCCATGTGAAGATCACCGCGCGTGCCACCATTGCCGTCGACCCGGCCGACCCGCGCAACGCCATCATTGCCGACATCGACAAGGCGCCGCGCGATGAAAAAGGCCTGGTCGAAGCGACGACCGATGTCGTGCTGCTGCGCGCGGCCGCCGTGCGAGCGGCCGCGGCGCGGATGGTGGCCGAGCGACTGCTGCTGCCAGAGGACGCCGAGCGCGCGATCGAGCTTGCGACACAGGATGGATTGTCGCAGTTGCACTGATGGGCTCGTCGTGCCGGCGAACGCCGGACCCATAACCACCGGCTTTTGTATTTGCAAAAGCTGGGGCCGCTATCCGATACAACAATTAACGATGGTGGTTATGGGTCCCCGCTTTCGCGTGGACGACGCGGGTTATGGGGCATCCTTTTAAACCGCACGCTCTTGCCATCCGCCTGCCGCGTCGCGATGTAGCCGCCGGCGAGGCAGGCTTCGCGTTGCGGCATCTTTTCCTGCGGGCTGCGCAATGTTTCCCACCATGACGCCCGCTGCGCCGCGCGCGGCAGTGCGGCGTCGATGATCTCCTCGATCTGCTCGAAACTCAGCACCAATTCCGGCAGCTTTTGCTTCTTCAGATAATCGCGTAGCGCGTCGTAATCGTTCACTTGTATCCTCGGTTGCGCAACTGTTCGAAACACTCGCGACCGCCCGCGCGCCCTTGGCCCGGTCCCGGCAACCAAAAGTTAACTCATTAACAAATCGTTGTCGTCACTTAAGCCAGTAGCAACCACTCCCGTCGCATCCATTGCGATCGGGAGCGAACGATGCGATTTGGACGGCGCAGAGATGTGGTGAGCCGGCCGTGGCGGCTTTCGGTAAAACTCTTGATCGCCTCGTCGGTGGTGACGGTGATCGGCTTTTCCGCGATCTGCGCCAACGTCATGCTCGACATGCGCCGTGGCGAGGAAGAGCTGGCGCGCCAGACACTCGATAACCTGGCCTCCAGCATCGACGCCGACATCAGCCGCAATATTGAGCTTTACGACCTGTCGCTGCGCGCGGTCGCCAGCAACGTCGTGATGCCGGAGATCGAGAACGTCAGCAAGGAGGTCCGGCATTTGATCCTGTTCGATCATGCCGCGACCGCGAAGTATTTCGGCGCGATCCAGGTGTTTGACGCGCAAGGACGACTGACCGTCGATGCCTCGACGCTGGACCCGGTCCAAGAGAATCGCGGCGACGAGGAATATTTCCAGGTTCATCGCGACCGCCCTGACGTTGGTCTGTACATCAGCCGCCCGACGCTGCATCGCGGCGCCTATGCCATCGTGCTGAGCCGGCGCGTCAGCGGCGCCGACGGACGCTTTCTCGGCGTGGTCGCGGGCTCGATCCGCTTTTCTTATTTCCACGACCTGTTCGGTCGCCTGAGCCTCGGTCCGGGTGATATCATCACCGTGCTGCGCCCCGACCGCACCATCATCATGCGCACGCCGTTCGACCTCGATATCATCGGCAAGAATTTGTCGGACCGGCCGAACTGGAATCCGGCGAACCTGCAGGATCATGGGTCGTATTCGGGCGTGGGCCCGGTCGATCCCATCCCGCGGCTCTACGTCCGGCGCAGCGGCGCCAGTCCGCTCTACGTCGTGGTCGGAAAGCCATTGGACAGCATTTTTCGCCTGTGGCGCACCGAGGCGACCCGGATCGCCGCGATCATGCTGGCGCTGATCGCGTTCGTGATCGGCGTGACGCTGTTCCTGGCCCGCGAAATCGGCCGCCGCGCGCTCGCCGAGGACAAGCTCGAGGAGCTTGCGACCACCGATGCGCTGACCGGATTGAAAAACCGGCGCAAGTTCGATGCCGAGATCGACGCCGAATGGCGGCGCGCCACCCGCCACAATACACAGCTCGCGCTGTTGATGATCGATGCCGATCATTTCAAATCCTACAACGACAATTTCGGGCATCAGGCCGGCGACGAGGTGCTGGTCGGCATCGCCATCTGCATTTCGGATTCGGTCCGGCGCGCCGGAGACTGCAGCGCGCGTTACGGCGGAGAGGAATTCGCGGTGCTGTTGCCGGGAGTCTCAGCGGCGGATGCGCTGGGGGTCGCCGAAACGATCCGGCTGAAAGTTCAGCAATGGTCCGCTGGACCGACGCCCACGACCGTCAGCATCGGCATCGCCTGCCTGACGCCGTCGGCGACCCTGGATTGGTCGGTGCTGGTGCTAGCCGCCGACAAGGCGCTCTATGCAGCCAAGGCAGGCGGCCGCAACCAGTCGGTCGTGGCCAGCATCCCGCAGTTGTCGCTGGTGGCGTGAGAGGCGGGCGTTCTCGTCATGCCCGCCAACGGGTCTCGCCTTTGGCGAGCCCGATGACAGGCTCCGGCGGGCATCCAGTACGCCGTGACGTTTCGGATCAATCACGAACGCCGCGGGTTACCGGATCATCCGCTTTCGCGGATGATGACGGTGACGAGCTGACGCTCGCCCCCGTCACTTCTCCAGATACTTCGTCATCTCCGCGCGCAAGCCGTCACGCAAATCGGGCCGCGCCAGGCCGTAGGCGATATTGGCGCGCAGGAAGCCGGCCTTGGAACCGCAATCGTGCCGCTCGCCCTCGAATTCGACGCCG
>DATBYN010000440.1:0-9091 GCA_036513695.1 Bradyrhizobium sp.
GAAAAGTGCTGAACTGGAATCGCTGCACGGCACCCCATGGTGTCGTATGCTCATGTCGCCGCGTGTCGATCAATTTGAAATCGGTTCCCAGGATCGCGGACAGCGAGACTGCGTCGTATCGCACAATCGGCAATCCGCTGCACTTCTCCGGGCCGTCCAAAGCAAAGGTGCCGATGATGGCGCATCCTCCGCGCTTGAGGGCCTGCTTCAGCCGGTCGACATACGCGGATTGACCGGCCGGATCGTCGAGAAAATGAAAGGCCGCGCGGTCGTGCCACAGATCGTAGGCTTGCGATGGCTCCCAGGTGGTGACATCGGCAACCAACCATTCGACGCCAGCGCCCTTGTTGCCAAGACGATGCTTGGCCGCATCGAGAGCGGCGGCAGAGAGGTCCAAAACCGTAATCCGCCGAATATTTTGGTCGACGAGGGCATCAACGAGTCGTGACGCGCCGCCGCCGATATCGATGATAGACGCATCGGCGGAAAGACCTGCGAGCGCTATCAGTTCAAGCGATGGGGCGGGACTTTCCTGATACCAACTGACTTCTCGTTCGCCCTTGCTGGTGTAAACATTTTCCCAATGGGCTTTTCTGCCGACATCACTCATGAACGCCTCCTTCACTCGCAATGCTGCAAGGTCCGGTAAAGATGGTTACGCCTCCGATACTAGACAACAAGAACACCTCGTCACCTTCCATCTTTGTACCTTCTGCGCTACTGCGCGAGGCCAGACGCCAAAAGAACCTCCCAAATGTTCCGGTGCCGCCGGTGTGCTTGCTTGATCCCGACGGCGACCTTGTGCGCACGCTTCGCGAGAGCGGAAAAACCAGGCCCTTTGCAAACTGGCCCTGCTACCACACTGAATTGGACACCTTCTCGCTCGCCGGGCAGGAGGTCGGCATCGTCGGACGGGTGGTTGGTGCGTCGTTCGCGGTTCTGGTGGCGGAAGAATTGTTCGCGAGTGGTTGTCGGCTGCTCGTGAGCCTCACTTCGGCCGGTCAGGTCGTTGCTTCCGGACCTCCACCCTATTTCGTTATTATCGATCGGGCTTTGCGCGACGAAGGGACAAGCTACCATTACGCCCCTCCGGCCGAATTCGCCGAGGCCGACCCATCGCTTGTCGAGCGTGCAGCAAAGGCCACCTCGAAGGACGGGCCACGCGTGGTCGTCGGCGCGACCTGGACCACGGACGCGCCGTTTCGCGAGACGGCCGAGGCGATTGAGGCGGCGCGAAGCAAAGGGATTCTTGGAGTCGAAATGGAGGCAGCCGCGCTCTACACATTCGCACGATCCGTCGGCGTTTCGGTTCTCTGCCTGGCCCATGTGACCAACACGATGGGACAGGGCGGCGCCGATTTCGAAAAGGGCGAGGCTGACGGCACGAGCGATGCCCTCGCACTCCTGGAAGGCGTCGTTGCAGCTTTGCACCCGGTAGATTGATTTGTCCGGACTATCCCTGATGAGAATTGCTTGAGGAGAGAAAGGATGCGAAGCGATTACTGCTCGTGATCATTGCAACCGTCGCCGGTTTGGCAGTCTGCAGGGCTGGCTTCGCTCAAGGGTCTTCGAGGACCAATGCTCGGGGGATGGTGAGGCATCGCGTGATCGCCATAGCCAACGGGTCGAACGCGGTTTTCGCGACACCGGGCGAATACGGGATCGGGCGCGAAAGGCTTGCCTTCGCGTCGAGAGCGGCGTCCGTTGGCGGGCGACAGTGACGCATGATTCGACACATCGGAGCCGACGCAATGAGCCTGTACGTCCTGGACGCCGTTTTGTGGATTTTTGGAATACGCGGTCACATTCCCCAGCATGACGACTTCCGCCCCGGCCGCGGCGCGTCGTCGCTGGCCGATAGCCACAGCCCGTTGGCGCGGATGCTGGCCGGCTTCGCTTTATCGGTCGTGTTTCTGTCGCTGGCACTATGGGCGACAGTCTGGCTCGCCATCCGAGTGCTGTAGGGCGCTGCGCACCGACAAGGCGCCGTCGATGGCGCGGCCGTAAAGTCGACCCGCGCCTCCGCGGCCAGACCGTCGATCGGGCACGGCCGCGGAGAAAGCCGTCTCCAGAGCCTGCCCTTACTTCGATTTGACGACCTCGATGGTCGTGCGCTGCCGCAATGTGGATCGCGTGGCAAATTGCGGCGAAAGCAATCCACGAATCTGCTTGTCCTTGCACGCCTGCGACAAGGGATCTGCGCCACCATAGGCGGCCACCGTATCCCTATAACCGAGGCAAGCCAGCCGGTAGATCAACTCCTGCGACAGCTCGCCCTCGAAATAGCCGCCATGCACGTTCGGCTTCTGATGACGAAACAGATAAGCGCCAAGCAAATAAAGGTGCGAATACCACCGCAGTTTCGCGTTCGGATCGGTGCGCTTGCGGCACTTCGCAAAGGTGAGAAGCCCCTGCGACTTGGGCTGGCCGGCGGCCGGCTCGACATAGTCGGTGCAATCGAAATAGGTGAACACTTTGGGCAGTGAGGCTTGCGTCGGCGCCGGCCCAGCGGTTGCCTGGCGCTTGGCCTTGGCGGTCTCGAGAGCGTCGTAAAGTTCCTGCAGCGTCAGATTGCCGATGCGGAGCACGCGCAGGAAATCGGCTTCGGCGACGTCGAGCAGACCGTATTTGCTCGACAATATCTCGACATTGCCGAGCCGGAAGCCGTGCTTGCGGCTCTTGGTCGGAAATACGAAATAATTTGCCAGCGTGGAAATCTGGCGCAGAACCTCATCGCCTTCATTGCTGAACAGATAGGCCTCGTCGAAGCGTGATAGCGCCGACGCCAGGAAATTGCCCCGGCTCGACAGCAATGTCTCGGCCGGAATATCCGGCGATACCAGAACGAAGCGCTTGAGAGAAAAGACATTCCCGATATTCTGCGAGGCCTGATCGGGCGTGTCGTCGGGCGACGAGCCCGCCCCATAGGAGCTTAAGGAGCGAACCGGCCTGACGAACACGTCGGAAAGCACGCGGATCGTGTTGGTGACGACGAACCCGCCCATGCTGTGCCCGATGAAGGAAAGCTCGACGTCGTTTTTTGGCTTGCCGCCGCCACGCTGCCGAACGATCTCGGTGTCGATCGCCCGTATGATCTGAACCAGATCCGGTACGCCGTAATTGCTGGCCCGATAGTTGTCGCGGAAATAGACGATGGTGCGCAGCAGCGCTGCGGTCAGCACCAGCCCGGCAAAGGTCAAGCCAGCCATCGTCACGACATGATCGACGCCGGGATTGTGGAAGAAGCGGGACATGTCGGCCGGCCAATGCGCGTCGGGCACCAGGTAGAACAGCAGAAACGGCAACACCGCCAACGCAGCGCCCAGATACAAAATCCAGGTCGGTAGCGTCGGCAGCGCATCCCAGGTGCCCTGGATCGGCTGTCCCATCTTCTCCGAGGGCCAGCGATAGCCGACGCAGACCAGACCTTGCCGGGTGGAAACGGCACGGTCGCGCGCGATCGCCATCGCCGCGGCGGTGTAGGTCGCCAACACCGCCGGCTCCGGATTGTTGAAGCCGTGAACCATCACGACGAGGTTGGGGTTGGCCCCGTTCACCAGCGCCGTCGCGATGTCGCGGACCGCCTGGTCGGAATTGATCGGCGTTAAATTCGGCAGGTCGACCGGCTTATCTGCCGCCGTGTCGTCGACATTGTCGGGCGCAGTGCTTTCAATGAAATAGGTCGGTACCGGTGTCCCAATCGCTTGATGGGCGCGGAAGAAGTCTGACATGATCCAATCTCCCCCATAGCTGCCAAGGTTCTTGGCAAAGAAGGCTCTCGCCCGACTAAGCTAGAAGAGACCGGGAGTTTTACAAGCTTAAGTTGTGCTGATTCCTGGCTGAAGGACGAGGAGGTGGGCCCGCGGCACCGGTGCAGAAGGAAGCGTCGTGGATCCCCAGGGTGGGCAAAGCGAAGCGTGCCCACCCTGTCACCGCGCAGCGCGAATGGTGGGCACGGCGCAAGGGCGCGCCTTTGCCCACTCTACGCGAGAACCCTCACGCGTTCTTCAACGCGACCCGGAACTCTGCTTCGGTCTTGGCCTTCACCTCGTCGAGCGTGACGCCGTCGGCGAGTTCGATCAGGGCCATGCCGTCCTTGCCGTGCTTGTCGATGGTGAACACCGCCAAATCAGTGACCACCATGTCGACCACCCGCTCGCCGGTCAGCGGCAGATTGCACTGCTTCAAAAGTTTCGGGCCGTCCTTGGCCGAATGCTCCATCACCACCACGACGCGCTTGACGCCGGCGACCAGATCCATCGCGCCGCCCATGCCCTTGACCATCTTGCCGGGGATCATCCAGTTGGCGAGATCGCCGTTCTGCGCCACCTGCATCGCCCCGAGGATGGAGAGGTCGATATGCCCGCCGCGCACCATGCCGAAGGATTCGGCTGACGAAAAATAACTGGTCGACGGCAATTCGCTCACCGTCTGCTTGCCGGCATTGATGAGGTCGGCGTCTTCCTCGCCCTCGTAGGGAAACGGTCCCATGCCGAGCATGCCGTTCTCGCTCTGCAGGTTGACGTCGATGCCTTCAGGGATAAAGTTCGACACCAGCGTCGGAATACCGATGCCGAGATTGACGTAATAGCCGTCGCGTAATTCCTTCGCGGCGCGGGCTGCCATCTGTTCGCGGGTCCAGGCCATCTTGATCTCCTAAAAAGGTCGCTTTTCGTTTGAGCATGATCTTGTCGGAAAACCGGTTCCCACCCATCGGGTCGTGGCCCGAGGGCATGCTTTTCCGGATCATGCTCACGCCGCCGGGCGCGGCCTCGTGTTGCGGAACTCGATGCGCTTGTGGCCGGTACCTACCTCGATCATGCGCTTCACGAAGATGCCGGGCGTATGAATGTGGTCCGGATCGATTTCGCCGGCCGGCACCAGATGCTCGACCTCGGCCACGGTGATTTTGGCCGCCGTCGCCATCATCGGGTTGAAGTTCCGCGCGGTCTTGCGATAGACCAGATTGCCGGCGGTATCGCCCTTCCAGGCATGGACGATGGCGAGGTCCGCGAACAGCCCGCGTTCCATGATGTATTTCTCGCCGTCGAACTCTTTTGCTTCCTTGCCCTCGGCAATGAGCGTGCCGACGCCGGTCTTGGTGTAGAAAGCCGGGATGCCCGCCCCGCCGGCGCGGATGCGCTCGGCGAGTGTCCCTTGCGGATTGAATTCGAGTTCCAGCTCGCCGGCGAGGTATTGCTGCGCGAACAGCTTGTTCTCGCCGACATAGGACGAGATCATCTTCTTGATCTGGTGGGTTTCCAGCAGCCGGCTGAGTCCGATGCCGTCGACCCCGGCATTGTTGGAGATCACCGTCAGATTCTTCACACCGGAGTCGCGGATCGCGTCCGATAGGGTCTCGGCGATGCCGCAGAGACCAAAACCGCCCGACATGATCATCATGCCGTCCTTCAGGATGCCCTCAAGGGCCGATTTGGCGTCGGGATAGACCTTGTTCATGAAAATTCGACCTGATGGGAGGAAGGTTTGCCGCCGGCACGATCTCAGCGATTATTAGGCGAATTCTTCGCAATGCGTCAATGACGGGGGCTCGTTCCTACCCTCCCCTGGAGGGGGAGGCTAAGTGAGCGCAAACCGCCCGCCCGGCCTTGAAAGCGTCAAGAAAACCCCTCAAGTTGCAGTGCTTGCACGGGCGCCAGCCGCCTCGGCGGAGGCCGGTTTGGCCAAATGTTAACTTGCCGACTCGGGGTCAGCCGGTGTTCGGTGGGCATCCAGCCCGGCCCTTTTCAACAACGACGCGCCTTTAACCGCGCCCCACAGCAACCGATCAGGAATGTCATTGACGATGGCCCAAGGAATGAAGCGCCTGGGGACGCTGATGGCGGCGTTGCTCGGGGTGGCGCTGATCGGCCTGATCGCGACCTCCTGGTTGATCAACCGGGACGCGCTGCGCCGCGCGGTCGAGGCGCAAATCCGCGCCGTGACCGGGCTTGATCTCGTGGTCAACGGCAATATCGACGTGTCGGTGTTCCCCGGCAGCTACGTCTCGTTTCACGACGTCGGGCTGAAGGGCGGCGCGGCCGCCGACCCCGCGCTCTCGGTCGACGTCCTGACCGCGAATTTGCGGCTGTTGCCATTGCTGCTGCAGCGCTTCGAGATCGCCGACGTCATGATGCTGCGCCCGCATATCCGGGTGATCCGCGAGGCCGACGGCGAGAGCAACTGGACGCCGTTCATCGACACCATCGTGCGCGCCATGAAGCCTGGCGCCGACAACCAGTTGTCGTTCTCGGAAATCCGGATCCAGGACGGCGTGCTCAATTACGAGGAGGCGTCCAATCACATCTCCGAGCAGCTCGGCGCCATCGATCTGTCGCTGGCGTGGCCCTCGATCTCGCGTTCCTTTGCCGCGACCGGGCAATTCGACTGGCGCGGCGAGCGGGTCGACGGCTCGATCTCGGCCAGCGATTTTGTCGCAGCGCTGACCGGCGACCGTTCGGGCCTCAAGGCGCGGCTCGCAAGCGCGCCGCTAAAACTGGCGTTCGACGGCACGGTCGCCGACCGCACCTCGATGATGATGGAAGGCACGCTGACCGTCGACACGCCCTCGCTCCGCAACGCCCTGCGCTGGGCCGGCGGGGCGCCGCCAGGCTCCGGCGGTTTTGGCCGTTTTGCGCTGAAGGCGCGCGCCAATCTCGTCGGCCCGTCGATTGCACTCACCAATGTCAATGTCGAGCTCGACGGCAATGTCGCCGAAGGCGTCATGACCTACGCCAATAACGGCCGCCAGACCTTGCAGGCGACGCTCGCCGCCGGCGCGCTCGATTTTACGCCGTACATCTCGACCTTCCGGCTGCTCGCAAGCGGCGCGCACGATTGGAACCGGCAATTGTTCGATCTGAACTCGCTGTCGACGACCGATCTCGACATGCGCTTGTCCGCTGCCCAACTGACGGTCGGCCCGACCAAACTCGGCCGCACGGCGTTGGGCGCGAACTTGCGCGGCGGCGCGTTGGCGCTCTCCGTCGGCGAAGCGCAGATGTATGGCGGCGTCGCCCGCGGCTCGTTCGGCGTCGCGCGCTCGGATGCGGTTGCCGACGTGAAGGCGCAGTTCCAGTTCATCGATGTCGATCTGCAGCAGCTCGCCGGCGAATTGTTCGGCGTCACCAGATTGAGTGGCCGCGGCAATCTCAGCGTATCACTGGTGGCCTCGGGATCGAGCCCGTTTGGATTGGTATCATCGCTCGACGGCACCGCGACCCTGACCGGCCATGACGGCGCGATCGCTGGCGTCAACGCCGAGCAGCTCTTAAAGCGCCTGGAGCGCCGGCCGTTGTCCGGCGCCGGCAATTTCCGCTCCGGCTCGACCCCGTTCGACAAAATGACCATCGCGGTCAAATTCGCCGACGGCATCGCCACCGCCGAAGACGTCCACGTCGAAGGCCCCGCCGCGCGCATGGTCCTGACCGGCACCGCGTCGGTGCCCGCGCGCGAATACGATCTCAAGGGCGTCGCCAGCCTGACCTCGGCGACCACCACGCCCGGTTTTGAATTGCCGTTCGTGGTGCAGGGCCCGTGGGACGATCCCCTGATTTTTCCCGACCCGGAAAGCCTGATCCGGCGATCGCCGGCATCCGCGCCGCTGCTCGATGCGGTGAAGGACCGCAAGACGCGCGACGCGGTGCGCTCGGTGCTGGAGCGGTTCACGGGGGGTGGGCAGAAGCCGCCGGATGCAGCGACTGCGCCGGCGGCGGATGCGAGCAAGCAGAACTAACGGTTTCGTCCAGCGTTGAGACGGTGGCTTGGCTCGTAGGGTAGCGGCGCCGTCCGCTGTAGCTCAACGAGCGACGGCGGAAGCGCAACCCACCATCCATCGACGCCACGACCGACGAAAAATTCCCATACCACGCGTGCACCTGGCACCACTCCGACGAGACTTCCGAGCGATGGCTATCCGCTCTGGAAAAGACCGGCGCGGAGAATGTGAGGGCGCGGCTCGCCCGGTTCGAGCACAGCTCGCATGCCTCGATTGCGATCGGCACCGAGCCCAACATGACCATCGGCTTTGCCCAGGAAGGCTGGCATGGCGCGATCAACAAAAATCAGCCGAACAAACCGCCCGGCTCGACCGGCAGATTTTCTGGACCCGAATTGCTGCCATTGCGGCCTGCATTGCCGGGCTCAGCGCCGCGATCGGCTGGGGATGGACGATATTGTTCAAGCCTTGAGGGTCGTCGGCTGCGCGGGACGGGTTGGCGCGGCGTAACCTGCCATCTCCGCGATAACCGGCGCGTTACGCCTTCGGCGAACCAAGCCGGTCCGGGCCGAATGGTCAGGCTACTGCGCTCAGTCTGCTATCAGCTTCCGGGTTTGCGCACAAAAGGCGCCTGCGGATGGCTTCCTCGACGAGTGCGAGCGCTTGCTTCGATTCACGTGCTTCGGCTTCGGCTGCTTGCGCACGGAACTCCATCGCCGTCAGCCGATCTTCAGTGGTTTGGATACGCGATTGGGCCTGATTTAAAGCGCGAGACGCGTCCTGCAGCTTGCATTCGGCCTCGGTGAGGAGTTCACGCTGCGCTCGCTCGGCAGCTTCGGCTCGCATTTCGGCAAACCTTATTCTTTCCAGGGCACCCTTGCACAGCGATTGGGCGCGGGCTTCGGTCTCCCGGGCATGATCCTCGATGCCGCGGAAGACGTCGGCCGCTTGAAATACGAGATTGAGAGCTGTCGCACCGCTATCGGGTACCGACGGCCGAGCAAAGCTCAGGACGTTCTCGTCCGGGCTGAAGGATGCTCGCAGATTACGCTTTGCCATGTAGTTCAGGCCCTTTGCGGAAGACTACGGACAGCATCATGAACAGTTATGGTAAAGGGACAGTTAAGAAAGCCGATCAGCCAAGGAGATGCGGCGCAGCAAGCTCTTAAGCTATGGAAAGCAGAATGCCGCCATTGAGTTCGAGGGGCATTTCATGACCGACGACAAAGTAAAAATCAAATGCACGAAATGCTCGCAAGTTTTCCGCGAGCGGGCGCAGAGAATCCGCAACGGGTTCCAGACCAACTGCCAGCACTGCAATCGGCTGATTACGTTCGATACCTCTTCGGAAGACAAAAATATCCGCCGCGCTCT
>DATBYN010000441.1:0-4597 GCA_036513695.1 Bradyrhizobium sp.
CGATGTGTGCCGATACGGCAGCACATTTTGCGACAATCCGGCCTATATCCTGGTCGGCGCCGTTCTCGCGGCGATATGGGGGAAGTTCGTCAGCGTGCGTTAGTCGCCGATGACAAAGTCGACGCGGGGCCGAGCAAACGCCTTGCCTCGTTTCGCTTGCGTCCTCAACAGCCCGACATGCATGCCGGATTTTTGACATCGGGACGGGGATCGCTGACGAACATGTTGCGGTTCGGCATCTTGATCGCGCTTAGCGTCTTGGCGTCGAGCGTCGCATCCGCCGCAAGCAGCCCGTTCAGATTAAGGATGTAGGCGGAGACCGCATAGACGTCCTCGTTACTGAGCGATTGCGGCGCGTTCTGCGGCATGGCGCGGCGGATATAATCGAACAGGGTCGGGGCGTAGGGCCAGTAGCTTCCGACGGTCCGCACCGGCGTTTTCGTTGCCAGCGTGCCCTGTCCGCCGACCAGCCGGTCGCCGACGCCACCTTCGCCCTTTGTGCCGTGACAGGCCGCGCATTGCTGATCGAAAACTTCATGGCCGTGACTGACGCTGCCGCTGCCCGGCGGCAGGTTGTGGCCGTCGCGGTCGATGTCGATATTCCAGCCGGCGACCTCCGCCGCTGTCGCGGGCCGCCCGATGCCGTAAGGACTCTGCGCCGAGGCCGACGTCGCGCATGTCAGCGCTGCAGCGGCAAACATGGCGACGTAAAATTCACGCGTTCGCATTGGTCACCTCGCCATTGTCAGCGATGCGCCAGGGCCAGATCGCGTTGTTGTGATAAAAATAATTGTCGCCGCGAGCGCTGAGAAGCTCGGCCAGCGTCGGCTGGACGTAACCGGTTTCATCGATGGCGCGGCTTTGGATTACGGCACTCTTGCCGTCCCAATGCCATGGCAGCCGGAAGCGCGTCAGTGCGCGGGTCAGCACCGGCTCCTGCAGCTGTGCTTCCTGCCAGCTGTTGCCGTCGTCGACCGAAACGTCGACGCGTTTGATCTTGCCATGGCCGCTCCAGGCGATGCCGGTGATTTCGTGAAAGCCTGGCGCGCCGAGCTTTTGACCGCCCGACGGCCGCGTGATGATGGACTTGGCTTCCATGTAAAACGTGAACTCACGCGCCGTGCCGTCCGGCATCAGGTCGGTGTATTTGGAAGTTTCCTCGCGCGAATAAGTCGGCTCGGCGGCAACCCGCAGGCGGCGCAGCCATTTCACATTCATGTTGCCTTCGAAGCCCGGCAGCAACAGTCGCAGCGGATAGCCCTGCTGCGGGCGCAGCCGCTCGCCATTCTGGCTGTACACCAGCATCGCATCGTCGAGACATTTTTCGATCGGAATGCTGCGCGTCAGCGCGGCGGCATCGGCGCCCTCGGCGATGACCCATTTTGCGCCGGCCTGCAACCCTGCTTCCTGCAGAACCAGCTTCAGGCTCACGCCGGTCCATTCGGCGCAGCTCAGGAGCCCGACGAGATCGGATGCCGTCTTGCCGTAAGGTTTCTTGTAGACGGGGTTGCCGGAGCATTCGAGGAAATAGATCCGCGATTGCGAGGGAAAGCGTCGGATGTCGTCCATGCCAAAGATCAGCGGCTTGTCGACAAGGCCATGGAGCATGAGCCGGTGCTGCGCCGGATCGATTGTGGGCACGCCGCCGTGATGCCGCTCGTAAAACAGCCCGTTCGGTGTAATGATGCCGTCGAGATCCTGCAGCGGCGTCCGCCCCGACGCGGAGATGTATTGCGGCAGATTTTTCGGGATGTTTTTGACAACCCCCTTCTCGAACGGCGATGGCGTTCCGTAAAGCTGGCTTCCCATGGGATCGCCAGGCGCCTTCATCCACTCCGGGACATTCGGCGGCAGGTTATCGGTCTCAGCCCTCGCCGCCAGCGCTTCACGGCCGGCGAGACCACCGGCCACGACAGCCCCGCCCACCAATGCGCCGCCCTCACGCAGAAAGCGTCGGCGCGATGGCGCAGCAAGATCGTGATCGATGTCGGTTGGCTCGGTCATCGCAGATTCTCCGTTCGAGAGCGGCCCGCATGAAATATCTCGATGGGGCGGTTGGCAACCCCTCCAAATATCTTCCAAAAAGCAGACATCTTGGGCTGGCCACCATCTCAACGACGCTGCTTAGAGACTGGTTCCTTCTCCACGACGACGGATGCTTTTCGACTCTCCCCCGCCGCGATCGATCACACCTTGAAAAGCTTGGCATACCGCGCCTTGATCTCCTCGCCCTGCGCCAACACCGCAGCCGGATCGGACTTGAGCAATTTCAGCGCCGACAGCGGCGGGCGACTTGGCTTTTCCTTGATCTGCGCATGGAACGAACGATGCGCATAATTGTCGACCAG
Source organism: Bradyrhizobium sp. (assembly GCA_036513695.1). Taxonomy (GTDB): domain Bacteria; phylum Pseudomonadota; class Alphaproteobacteria; order Rhizobiales; family Xanthobacteraceae; genus Bradyrhizobium. The sequence continues at coordinate 2,349 of DATBYN010000441.1, forward strand.
CAGCTGTTGGCCCTCGACGCTGAAGAAGAAACTCTGGAACAGCCGCGCGGCGTTCGGATTCGGCGCGCTGCGGAAGATGCCGGACGGAACGATGATGAGCGGTGAACCCTCGGTCGCATAGACAACCTCGACCGGCTTACCCTGCTCCTTGAGCAGCAGCAAATTGTAGTCGTTGCCGTCGGCCATGACGGCGCGCTCGCCCAGCAGCAGCTTTTTCGGCGGGTCCGCCGCCGACTGCACCTGCATCACTTTTTGTTGGGCAAGTTTTTCGAAATACGACCAACCAAGCTCGCGCGAGAGCACGAAGGTCGCGGTCATGATCGCGCCGCTATAGCCGGGATGCGCCTTGACGATCTTGCCTTGCCACTTTGGATCGAGCAAATCGGCATAGCTCTTCGGTGCGTCCTCAGGCTTTACCAGATCGCTGTTATAGCCGATGGCCTCGATCCAGCCGCACGAGGTCGCGTACATTCCATCCGGATCAACCTGATCCGCCGGAAAATGTTTTGCGACATCGTCGGGAAGATAGGGCGCCAGCCAGTCTTTGGCTTTCCAGTCGAGATAATGCGCGGGGTCGGTAGAGTTGGCGACGTCAACCGCGTTGATGCCGCTTCCCTGCTCCTGAGCGATGCGCTGAAAGATCCGCTCGGCTCCCGAGCGCTCGACGTGGACGGCGATGCCTGGATATTTGGCTTCGAATGCCTTGCCCAACCGTTCCGCAACGTTCAACTCCAGCGCGGAGTAGTACGAGAGCTTGCCCTCGTTGCGCGCTGCGTCGATCAAAGCCGGCGTCACGCTGGTCGGCGGCGGCGGAGCGGCCCGAACCGGCTCGGCGAACAACGCACCGGCCGCGAGCGCAGTCGAGGTCCTAAGCACATCGCGCCTCGACCATTTACGATTCCCCATGGCGTTTCTCCTTTTTTGCGCACCGACTTCATGGCTGGCGCGTTGATTGGTTGCCTGGAGTATAGCAGAGAAGAGGACTTGAAAACGGAGCAACAGATGACACAGAGCGACGTTCTGATCGTCGGCGCAGGCCCGACCGGGCTGGTGCTGGCGCTTTGGTTGACGAAACTCGGCATCAAAGTGCGCGTCATCGACAAGACCGCGGAGCCCGGAACCACCTCGCGCGCCCTGGCGGTGCAGGCGCGCACGCTCGAACTCTACCGGCAGTTCGATCTCACGGAGGCCGTGGTCGAAAGGGGCCACCACGTGCCCGCCGTCAATCTATGGGTCAAGGGCGAAGCGGCGGCGCGCATTGCGTTTGAGAGTGTCGGTTCCGATCTGACGCCCTATCCCTTCTTGCACATCTTTCCGCAGGACCAGCATGAGCAGCTCCTGATCGAGCGGCTGGAAGCGCTGGGTGGCCGGGTGGAACGACAGACCGAACTGATCGGGTTCATTGATGCGAAAGATCGCGTGATCGCTCGCCTGCGCGGGCCCAACGGTCAGGAGATTGATTGCGAGGCGACCTACATTGCCGGCTGCGACGGCGCGCGCTCCATCGTTCGCGAGACGATCGGTACCGGCTTTCCCGGCGGCACCTATCGGCAGCTCTTCTATGTCGCCGATGTCGAAGCCGCCGGCCCCGCATTGAATGGCGAACTTCACATCGATCTCGACGATGCCGATTTCCTTGGCGTCTTTCCGCTGGCCGGACAAGGGCGGGCGCGCCTGATCGGAACTGTACGCGATGAGCGCGCCGAGCACCCCGAAACCCTGGCGTTCAAGGACGTGAGCGACCGCGCCATCAATCACCTCAAGGTTCGGGTCGACAAGGTCAACTGGTTTTCGACCTATCATGTGCATCATCGGGTCGCGCAGCATTTCCGTAAAGGACGTGCGTTCCTGATTGGCGATGCCGCGCACATCCACAGCCCGGCCGGCGGACAGGGCATGAATACCGGGATTGGAGATGCCATCAATCTCGCCTGGAAACTTGCAGCGGTTTTGGCCGGCCGCGCCGGTGACAACCTGCTCGATTCCTATGAGGCCGAGCGGATCGGTTTTGCGCGGCGACTGGTCGCGACCACCGATCGCGTGTTCTCCTTTGCGACCGCCGAGGGACGGATCGCCGAAATCGTGCGCACCCGCGTCGTGCCGGTCGTGATCCCGATCGCCACTGCGTTCGAGCCGGTTCGTGAATTCATGTTCCGTACCGTCTCGCAAATCACGCTGAATTACCGCCAAGGCCCGCTAAGCCGCGGCATCGCCGGGGGTGTGCACGGCGGCGATCGCCTGCCCTGGGT
>DATBYN010000442.1:0-3059 GCA_036513695.1 Bradyrhizobium sp.
ACTGGAAGGCTGCGCCCGCGATCGTCCTCGCTGTCTCCGGCGGCCCGGATTCGGTGGCGCTGATGTGGCTTGCGGCGCGCTGGCGCCGCGCCATGGCGCGCGGTCCGCGCCTCGTCGCCGTCACCGTCGACCATGGCTTGCGCGCCGAGGCAGCGCGCGAGGCGCGCGAGGTCAAGCGTTTGGCGCGCGCGCTCAATGTGCCTCATCGCACCATGCGCTGGAGTGGAACAAAGCCAAAAGCCGGATTGCCGGCGGCGGCGCGCGAGGCGCGATATCGGCTGCTGGCGCAGGCGGCGCAAGAGAGCGGCGCGACGCATATCCTGACCGCACATACCCGCGACGATCAGGCCGAGACGCTGCTGATGCGCCTGCTGCGCGGCAGCGGCATCGCGGGTCTCGCGGCAATGGCGCGACAGTCGGAGCGCGATGGCGTTTTGCTGGCGCGTCCGTTTCTGGATATTTCGAAATCGCAACTCAACGCGACGCTGAAGCGGGCAAAAATCGGTTTTGCCGACGATCCGACCAACCGCGACGTGAACTTCACCCGGCCGCGTCTGCGTGCGCTGCTGCCCCTTCTCGCCGCCGAGGGCGGCGATGCGCGCAATTTGGCGCGGCTGGCGTCGCGCCTCCACCGCGCCAACGCCGCGGTGGAGATTTTAGTCGATGGCGCCGAGCGCTATCTTGCACTGAAGGGTAGCGAAGCGTTGCATCCGGGATTCGACGCCAAGGTCTTCGCCGCGATGCCGGAGGAAATCCGCGTGCGGCTGCTGCTCCGCGCGATCAATCGCTTTGGCCATGAAGGGCCGGCCGAACTCGGCAAGGTCGAGGCGCTGCTATCGGCTATAGACCGGGCAACTACGGATAAGAAGGTCGCCGGGCACAAGGCTCGGCTGAAGCAGACCCTTGCCGGTGCCCTGGTCAACTTGATCGACGGCCGGATTCACGTGGGGCCGGCGCCGGCCCGCCGCCGGGCGAAATAGCCTATTCCGGCAGCAATCCGCAATTCCACTCCGCCGCAAAAATGCGCCGCGGCAGGGGGCCGAATTACCTGCAAGGTCGCCAAAACCCATCGTTGAGTCTTAACCACCCAGGAAAACACCAAGAAAACACGCATTCCAGCGCCATTATTTGAGCGGGAATCACGCTAGGATGGGGTAAATAGTCCCATGCAGTTCCCTTGGCATCGACCGGGACGACACCTAGATTGTATGCAGTCAAGTTGAGGGAAGCCCTCGCGCCTGCCCGAGTACACGACCCAAGGAAGTCAAAGGCCGCGATCCGCGCGGCTACGAAGGAATACCGATGAACGCCAATCTGCGCAACTTCGCCCTCTGGGTCATTATCGTTTTGCTGTTGCTGGCATTGTTCACGCTTTTCCAGAATCCGGGTCAGCGCGCCTCCTCGCAGGACATTTCGTTCTCGCAGCTCTTGACCGAAGTCGACCAGAATCACGTTCGCGACGTTGTGATCCAGGGGCCGGAGATTCACGGCACCTTCACCAATGGCTCGAGCTTCCAGACCTATGCACCGAGCGATCCGACGCTGGTAAAGCGCCTCTATGACGGCAAGGTCTCGATCACCGCGAAACCGCCCGGCGACAACGTGCCGTGGTTCGTGTCGCTGCTCGTCTCATGGCTGCCGTTCATCGCGCTGATCGGGGTGTGGATCTTCCTGTCGCGGCAGATGCAGGGCGGCGCCGGCAAGGCGATGGGCTTTGGCAAGTCGCGCGCCAAGATGCTGACCGAAGCGCATGGCCGGGTGACGTTCGAAGACGTCGCCGGCGTCGATGAAGCCAAGCAGGATTTGCAGGAGATCGTCGAATTCCTGCGCGATCCCGGCAAATATCAACGCCTCGGCGGCCGGATTCCGCGCGGCGTGCTGTTGGTCGGCCCTCCCGGCACCGGCAAGACGCTGATCGCGCGCGCGGTCGCCGGCGAAGCCAATGTTCCCTTCTTTACCATCTCGGGTTCGGACTTCGTCGAGATGTTCGTCGGCGTCGGCGCCTCGCGTGTCAGGGACATGTTCGAGCAGGCCAAGAAGAACGCGCCCTGCATCATCTTCATCGACGAAATCGACGCCGTCGGCCGTCATCGCGGCGCCGGCCTCGGCGGCGGCAATGACGAGCGAGAGCAGACCTTGAACCAGTTGCTGGTCGAGATGGACGGCTTTGAGGCCAACGAAGGCGTGATCCTGATCGCGGCGACCAACCGGCCCGACGTGCTGGATCCGGCGCTGTTGCGTCCCGGCCGCTTCGACCGCCAAGTCGTGGTGCCCAATCCGGATGTCGTCGGCCGCGAACAGATCTTGAAGGTTCACGTCCGCAAGGTGCCGCTGGCGCCGGATATCAACCTGAAAACCATCGCCCGCGGCACGCCTGGATTCTCGGGCGCCGACCTGATGAACCTCGTCAACGAGGCGGCGCTCACCGCCGCACGCCGCAACAAGCGCATGGTGACCCAGGCCGAGTTCGAAGAGGCAAAAGACAAGGTCATGATGGGCGCCGAGCGCAAGTCGCTGGTCATGACCGAAGAAGAGAAGATGCTGACCGCCTATCACGAGGGCGGCCACGCCATCGTCGGGCTGAACGTGATTGCCACCGATCCGATCCACAAGGCGACGATCATTCCGCGCGGCCGTGCACTCGGCATGGTGATGCAATTGCCCGAGCGCGACAAATTGTCGATGTCGCTTGAGCAGATGACCTCGCGGCTTGCCATCATGATGGGCGGCCGTGTCGCCGAAGAACTCGTGTTCGGCCGCGAAAAGGTCACCTCAGGTGCGTCGTCCGACATCGAGCAGGCGACCCGCCTCGCCCGAATGATGGTGACGCGCTGGGGTCTTTCCGAAGCGCTCGGCACGGTGTCCTACGGCGAAAACCAGGACGAGGTTTTTCTGGGCATGTCGGTGTCGCGCACCCAGAACGCTTCCGAGGCCACGGTTCAGAAGATCGACACCGAGATCCGGCGCTTTGTGGAAGATGGCTACAATCACGCCACCAAGATCCTGACCGAAAAGCGCGCCGATCTCGAGGTGCTGGCAAAAGGCCTGCTTGAGTATGA
>DATBYN010000443.1:0-4575 GCA_036513695.1 Bradyrhizobium sp.
GGGCCCTGATGGAGATCGCGGACCGAATTCCAATCATTGCGGCGCGCTGTGACGCGCGATGACGATACGGAGTGTTTCGATCCCGGTTTCCAGACCATTTGCCATCACACCTTGGTTGCCCTTCCGATTGGATGAGCGCGAGCGCGGCGGCTGTCGCCCCTCAACAGGCAGCAGCCGGCGCGCTCGCGCGGTCGCGGTAGTGTTCTCCCTTGACCAGCATGGCCCAGATGATGCGCGCGGTTTTGGCGGCGAACGCCACCATGGCGACCTTGTAGGGTCGCCGCGCGAGCAGATCGCGCAGCCATGGATCGGTGATGCCGCGCGCCTTCTGCTGCCGCAGATGAGCGCTGGCTCCGCTGATCAGCAGCGCCCGCAGCATGCGATCTCCCTGTTTGGAGATGCGCCCGGGACGATGCTTGCCACCGGTGCCATGGTCTTTACCAGTGAGCCCAATCCAGGCCGCGAAGTCGCGACCGGAGCGGAACACCTTCGCATCGGGCACTTTGGCCAAGACCGTGCTGGCGATGATCGGGCCGACGCTTGGGACTTCCATCAACCGCCGGGCGTCCCCGTCGCAACGGGCCGCCTTCGCGATCTGTCGCTCCAGCACCCGCTCGTCAGCATCGAGCGCCTGCCAGTGTTGAGCCAGCAGCAACAGCGCGCCCCGCATCATCTCCGGAATCTCCTCGCTCGGCTCTTGGAGCTTGGCCATCAGTTCACGCAGCCCCTCATATCCCTGCGCCGCCACGATCCCAAGCTCGCTCAGTGCCGCCCGCAGCGCGTTCGCTATCATCGTTCGTTGCCGAACCAACAGGGCCCGCGTGCCGTGAACAGCTATCGTCGCTTGCTGCTCGATGCTCTTCACCGGCACGAACCGCATCGTTGGCCGGCCCACCGCCTCGCAGATCGCCTCCGCGTCCCGGCCGTCGTTCTTGTTGCGCTTCACATAGGGCTTCACATAGGCCGGCGGCATCAGCCGGACCTGGTGTCCATAGCGGCCGATCACCCGCGCCCAATGGTGCGCGCTGCCGCAGGCCTCCATGCCCACCGTGCACGGCGGAAGCTGCGCAAAAAACTTCTCAACAGCGGCGCGCCGAAGCTGACGCCTCAGCACCATCGCTCCTGATGCATCAACCCCGTGAACCTGGAACACGTTCTTCGCCAAATCCAAACCAATCGTGCTAATCTTCTTCATGGACGGTCCCCTTGTCTGGTCGAATCAACATCACCAGTCTGGCACACTGATGCCGTCGGGGGCCGTCCACACCATCTTTGCGAGGAGCAAAGCGACGAAGCAATCCAGATTGTTCTGCAAGTTTCTGGATTGCTCTCGCGGAGCCTGTCATCGGGCGCGCGTACGCGCGACCCGTTGGCTCGCATGACATTCCAGGTCTTTCTGGTTCCTCTCACGACCGGTAATCGCCGTTGATCGCGACGTATTCCTTGGTGAGGTCGCAGGTCAGCACGCGGTCGCGGCCTTTGCCCAAGCCGAGCGCGATTCTGATCTGGATCCTCGGATTCCTCATCGCGCTCGATACTTCCGCCTCGTCATAGCCGGGGTCGCGCGCGCCGCGGCGGGCGACGCGAACGCCGTTGAACCAGATCGAAAGCTTGTCGCGGTTGGCGGGTTCGCCGGCCTTGCCGACCGCCATCACCACGCGGCCCCAATTGGCATCCTCGCCGGCGATCGCGGTCTTCACCAGCGGTGAATTCGCCACCGACATCGCGATTTTCCGCGCCGATGCCTTCGAGGTCGCGCCCTCGACGATGATCTCGACCAGCTTGCGCGCGCCTTCGCCGTCCCGCGCCACCTGCTCGGCGAGATCGGCGAGCACGGCGCGGAACGCTTTTGCAAATGCCTTCAGGCGGGGGTCGCTGCCGCGGCTGATTTTGGGCGCGCCGTTTGCCGCCGCCGCGCCGGTGGCGAAGGCGAGCAAGGTATCGGACGTCGAGGTATCGCCGTCGATGGTGACGGCGTTAAAGGTGTCTTCGACACTGTTTTTGAGCAGCGACTGCAGCGCGCCCGCCGCGATCGGCGCGTCGGTGAACACGAACGCCAGCATGGTCGCCATGTCGGGCGCGATCATGCCGGCGCCCTTGGCGATGCCGTTGATCGTCACTTTCGCCTGGCCGAGCTTGACGGTTGCGGTCGCGACTTTCGGAAAGGTGTCCGTGGTCATGATCGCCTTTGCCGCGTCGATCCAGTCACCCGCCGCGGCTTGCTCCGCGAGCGTGCCGAGCACCCCGTTGAATTTGGTGGCATCCAGCGGCTCGCCGATCACCCCTGTTGAGGCGAGAAATATTTCTCCCGAGCTGCACCCGATCGCGCTCGCGGCAATCGATGCCGTCAGCGTGGTGGCCTGCCGCCCGGTCTTGCCGGTGAAAGCATTGGCGTTGCCGGAATTCACCACCAGCGCGCGGGCCCCGCCGCCTCTGAGTTTGGCGCGGCACCATTCCACCGGCGCGGACGGACACTTCGATTTGGTGAAGACGCCGGCGACCGCGGTGCCCTTGTCCATCACCGCCAGCAGCACGTCGGTGCGGCCCTGGTAGCGGATTCCCGCGGCGGCGGTGGCGAGCTTCACGCCCGCGATCACGGGCATGTCTGGGACGTCGGTCGGAGCGAGCGGGGAGACGGCGGATGACATGAGACAATTCCGAAGGCCACGATGGATAGATCGTCATGGCCGGATCTATGTCCAGCCACCCACGCCTTCCTTGACGGTCGATGAGGTCATAAGACGTGGATGCCCGGGACAAGCCCGGGCATGACGCCAAACTACTGAAGTCTGAAAGCGAAGTCGATTTACTTCTTCGCAGGGGCCGTCTTGGTCTCGGCGGGTTTCGCCGCTTCCGGCTTGGCGTCGGTCTTTGCGGTCTCTTCCGGCTTGTCCATGCGCTCGACCTTGGCGGCTTCGCGCAGTTTGGCGACATAATCGGCCTGCGCCTTGCGCGTCACATAGGTTTCGATCTGGCCCTTGACCTGTTCGAATTCGGGCGCCTTGCGGTTGCGCTTTTCCTCGACCTTGATGATGTGCCAGCCGAACTGCGACTTCACCGGATCGGAGATCTTGCCGGGCTCGAGCGAGAAGGCGACGTTGGAGAATTCCGGCACCATCTGGTCCTTGGTGAAGAATCCGAGATCGCCGCCATCGGACGCGCCGGGGTCTTTCGATTTCTTCTTGGCCAGCTCGGCAAAATCCGCCCCCTTCTTGAGTTCTTCCGCGACCGCCTTGGCCTCGTCCTCGGTCTCGACCAGGATATGCCGGGCGTGCACTTCCTGTTCGCCGGTGATCTGCTTGGAGGCGTCCTCATAGACCTTCTTCATGGCATCGTCGGTGGTCGCCGCCTTGCCCTCGCTCGCCAGCAGGCTGTCCATCAAAAGCCGGTGGCGCGTGAACGCCATCCGCTTCTTGAAATCATCGCTATTTTCGATTTTCTTGTCCTCGGCGGCCTTGGCGACGATCTTCATGTCGATCAGGAATGCCAGCACGTTTTCCTTCTTGGTCGCAGGATCCATCTGCGCGAGGCTGGAACCCAGTTCCTCCTCGGCGAGCGTGACGTCGCTCTGGCGGATTTCCGAGCCGTTGACCTTGGCCAGCACCGGATTCGCATCCTGCGCGCGCAGCGGCAGAACGGCCAGCAGCACCATGGCGAAGCAGCCCGCCACGGCCGCGAAGGCGAGGCCAAGGCGCAGGCGAGTTTTCGTTTCCGGGAACGAAGTGGTCATGGAAAATCCTTCAAAGATGGGCTGTTTGGGGCGGCGGGACACTCGCCCAATCATCCGACCTTGGCAACGCGAAAAGTCTGTCAAAATGATGAAATCCCTGACAGGTCGGCGCGTTGACAAGGCTTTGGCCGGCCCATATCTCTGCCAAACCGGGGTGATGGCGATTGCGCGCATTTGGCTGCGTTTTTGGCCGTGAACCTCGGATTGCTGAATCCCCACTCATTTGGCGGATGTTCCCGGATCGGGGCCGGCGCCGCGACGCGTCACGATGAGTTGATAGGCAACCGGGTGGACCATTTCACGGCAGCTTTGCCGAACCGCAGAAACAGGAATTTGGCATGATTGGCGCGCTCGCCCGCAAGTTTTTCGGCTCCGCCAATGACCGGCGGATCAAGGGCTACCAGCCCCGTGTCGACGCCATCAATGCACTTGAGCCGGAGGTCGCAGCGCTCTCGGATGAGGCGCTGAAAGCGCGCACCGCCGAATTCCGTCAACAACTCGAAGGCGGCCAGACACTCGACGACATTCTGGTTCCGGCCTTCGCCACCGTGCGCGAAGCCGCCAAGCGCACGCTCGGCCAGCGGCACTTCGACGTGCAGTTGATCGGCGGCATGGTTCTCCATGAAGGCGACATCGCCGAGATGAAGACCGGCGAAGGCAAGACGCTGGTGGCTACGCTTGCGGTCTATCTCAATGCGCTGGCCGGCAAGGGCGTCCACGTCGTCACCGTCAACGACTACCTCGCCCGGCGCGACTCCGAATGGATGGGGCAGATCTACAAGTTCCTCGGCCTCAGCGTCGGGGTCATCGTCCACGGGCTCGACGACGCCGAGCGCAAGGAAGCC
>DATBYN010000444.1:0-3940 GCA_036513695.1 Bradyrhizobium sp.
CGCCGCCAGAGGAAGTTCAACACGCAATCGATGGCATCGTCGAATTGCTCGCGGGCAAGCCGAACGATCTCGCCGACGTCGTGCTCGATCTCGACGGCGTGCCCGAGTTCCACCGTGGCGTCTACGACATCGCGCGCACGATTCCGCCGGGGCAGACCATGACCTATGGCGACATCGCAAAACGGCTTGGCGGCGTCGAGTTGTCGCGCGATGTCGGTCAGGCGCTCGGGCGAAATCCCTGCCCGATCGTGGTGCCCTGCCACCGCGTGCTCGCCGCCGGCGGCAAGCCCGGCGGATTCTCCGCCAATGGCGGCGTCACGACAAAACTCAAGATGCTGGCGATCGAAGGCGCGGTCGTGAACCACACGCCGAACCTGTTCGATTGAGGTCGTTCCTTCTCCCTCTCCCCGCCCTTCGCAGGGAGAGGGTCGGGGTGAGGGGCTCTATCCGCAAATTCTGAGGGTGAAGAGTGCGCGGTGAGTCCCCCTCACCCGGATCGCTCCTGACGATGCTTCGCATCGCCGCGGCGATCCGACCTCTCCCCGCAAGCGGGGAGAGGTAAAGGAAACGCGAACGCTAACTCGCAACCGCTTCGCAGGAAAATCCGTCGCCACGGCGCCGGATTCGTCCCGTCGAGGGCGAAGGGAAATGCGCGGTGCAGCACAGCGTGTCGGTGTCGCAATAACGCTCCAGGAAATTGCGCCGCGTCGCAGCCGCCTGCGCCTGGTCGACGTCGAATTTCGCCGACAGCTCCGGATAGCGCGTCTGCAGCGGCGAATGCATCAAATCGCCGCTGAAGGCGGCGTCATCCCTGCCGCGGCCGAAGGTGAAGGCGACATGTCCGGGGGTGTGGCCCGGCGTCGGCAAGATGCGCGCGTGATCGCCGATCGAATAATCCTCGCGCACGATCTCGGCACGTTCGGCCTCGACCACCGGCAGCACGCTGTCGCCGAACGGCGGTATCGGCGTCTTGGCGTGCTGCTCGGTCCAGTAATCGAATTCGGTCTTGCCGAAAACATAGCGCGCGTTCGGGAACGTCGGCACCCAGCGGCCGTTTTCCAGCCGCGTGTTCCAGCCGACGTGATCGACATGCAGATGCGTGCACATCACGAAATCGATATCGCCGACGGAAAAGCCCGCTGCCGCAAGCCCGCTCATATAAGTATCGTCGGTTTTCATGTTCCATTTCGGGCGCAATGGCCGCGGCTTGTCGTTGCCGATGCAGCTATCGACCAGAATGGTGTGGTGCGGCGTCTTCACGACGTAAGACTGGAAGCACAGGATCAGCACGCCCTCGGCATCGATCGCGCCGGCCTCTCGCATCCACGGCCTGTTCTCCGCCAATAGATCCGGCGTGAGCGCTGGCAGCAGGTCCAGCGCGGGCAGGAACGTGGTCTCCTGCTCGATAATGCGATGGATGGTGAGATCGCCGACCGTGAATTTGAGTTTCATCGCACCAACTTTCCTGTGTTAGGCTGGCGGCGGCACCGAGATTTTCACCGAAGGCCGCGCCAGCATTTTTTCGTGGAATGCATCGAGCTTCGGATAGGCCTTGCGCCAGCCGCAATCGGCAAAGCGGAAATCGGCATAACCGAGCACGCAAACGAGGCTGATCTGCGCGATATCGAACGGTCGCGACAGCATCTCCGCCTCCTTCTCAAAGCGCGCCATGCCTTTCCAGGCGCGGCTCCAATGGTCATCTTGCCACGCCTGCCAGCGCAGTGGCTCTGGCCGGGTAATCTTCTCGTAGCGGCACAACAGCATCGAATCCAGCATGCCCTGCAGCATCGAATGTTCGCTCTTGACCTTCCAGCGCGCAGCGCCGGAAGCCGGAATCAATTTTCCGCCGCCGGCAAGCTCGTCGAGATATTCGACGATGACATAGGAATCGAGAATCACCTCACCATTGTCGAGGATCAGCACCGGCAGCTTCTTCAAGGGCGTGATACGCGAATATTCTTCGTTGGGCTGCCCCGGCGCGACCGTGGTCGGGACGAATTCGATCTTGTCGATCAGGCCGAGTTCGATCGCGGCGATGCGCACCTTGCGAGCGAATGGCGAGGCCGGGGAGAATGTGAGTTTCATTGATTATTCCTTAAACAATGCTCAAATCTGTCGTCTTTGCGAGGAGCCCAAGCGACGAAGCAATCCACTCTTCCTTCGCGGCTCCATGGATTGCTTCGCTAGCGCTCGCAATGACGACTTATGCCGCGACGATCTCCTGCCGCTGTTCGCCGAGCCCTTCGATGCCGAGCGTGACCACGTCGCCGACATTGAGGAATTGCGGCGGCTTCATGCCGGTGCCGACGCCGGGCGGGGTGCCGGTGGTGATGACGTCCCCGGGCAATAGAGTCAGGAATTGCGAGACGTAGGAAATGCATTTCGCCATCGAGAAGATCATGGTCGAGGTCGATCCGGTCTGGCGGCGCTTGCCGTTGACGTCGAGCCACAGCGAGAGCTTCTGCACGTCCGCAATCTCGTCCTTGGTGACGAGCCACGGGCCGAGCGGTCCAAAAGTATCGTGCGACTTGCCCTTGGTCCATTGGCCCAAACGCTCGATCTGGAAATTACGCTCGGATACGTCGTTGCAGACGCAATAACCGGCGACATGCTTGAGCGCGTCGGCCTCGGAAACATATTTGGCGCGGGTGCCGATGATGGCGGCGATTTCGACTTCCCAGTCGAGCTTTGTCGAGCCGCGCGGCTTCTCGACGGGGTCGGTGGGGCCGCTCAGCGCCGTATTGGCTTTCAGGAAGAAGATCGGTTCGGCCGGTATCGGATTTCCGGTCTCCTTGGCGTGATCGATATAGTTCAGCCCGATGGCGACGAATTTGGAGATGCCGCTCACCGGCGCGCCGATCCGCTGGGTTCCGCTGATAGCCGGAAGCGTGGCCGGGTCGAGGGCGGCGAGCTTTGCGAGCGAAGCCGGCGCATAGGCCTCGCCATTGAGGTCCTTCACATGCGCGGAGAGATCGCGCAATTGACCCGATTTGTCGATCAGGCCGGGCTTTTCCTGGCCAAGTGCCCCGTAGCGAACAAGCTTCATTTCCTTTTACTCCCTAGGTGGTGGCTTGCATGCTTCTTGGAACAGCGGGCGAGGAAATTCAACTGCTGAGCCGCATTGCAGGGCTGCTAATCGATGAATTTGAAGGCATCGCTATCGCGCCGGATATGGCCTGCGTTGTAATGCCCGCCGATCACCAGTGTCGGCGTATCGGCGAAACGGGAGAACAATTCGCGCCGTGTCACCGCCGACCGGATGGGGTCGGAATCCGCCGTCGATGACCAGTCAAGATGCGCCATCTGGCAGGGATGATGGGCGACGTCGCCGGTGAGCAGGCCCTCTTCGCCGTCGGAGCGGATCAGAATGCTCATATGGCCCGGGCTGTGGCCGGGTGTCGGGATCAGGGTGACCTCGTCGCCCAGCCTGGCGTCGCTGGCAACAAGGTCGGCCTTGCCGGCATCGACGATCGGTTTTACGGAGTCGTTGAAAACCGCTGCCTGGTAAGGCTCGTCGCTGTGGTCGCGCCAGTGTTCATATTCGGTTTTGCCGAACACATAGCGTGCATTGACAAAGGTCGGCACCCATTTGCCGTCTACGAGCTTTGTATTCCAGCCGACGTGATCGACATGCAGATGCGTGCACAGCACGGTGTCGATGCTGTCCGGCGGAAAACCCGCTGCCGTCATGGTTTCGAGGAAAGGGCCCTTTCGGCTATTCCAGGTCGGCACCGAACGACCTTCCTTGTCGTTGCCAAGCCCGGTATCGACCACGATCCGGTGCGAGGGCGTCTCCACCATCAGCGAATGGATCGACATTTTGAGCCGGCCCTCTTCGGTCGCGAAATGAGGGATCAGCCATGGCAGTTTCCTGATTTCCTCGTTGCTCGCCAAGGGTAAGATAAATCGGGTGCTGCCGATCGTCTCCAGCTCGACGATC
>DATBYN010000445.1:0-15887 GCA_036513695.1 Bradyrhizobium sp.
CGTTAAAACCATTGCGCGGGGAATGCTGGGTGTAACCGGTGTGACCTGACTAACGCGTGTGCGTTCTACCACTATTATTGCACACGCGGCTATCGGGCGCATCGGGCGCCTGGCATTCCCTGCGCCCTCTGATTGGAGGGTAAGGAATTTTCTGGCAAACCTCGGGCGTGTCCGGCCGCGAGATCGCGGATTTGCGTCTGATGTTTGTTTTCCGCTGTCTGAAAATTAAATCGGTTGAATCACCCGTGCACGACACTCTTCGCGATCATGCAATGGATGCCCTTGGAGCCATTGACGGTCTGGGTCACGTGCAAATCCGCCGCCAGGCTGCACAGCGTATAGGCGTCCTCGCGCGACAGGTTCCGTTTTTCGCCCAACAACACGATCATGTCGCGCAGCGCCCGCACCACGCACTGATCGAGGTCGGGATCCATCGCCATGGTCATGTAATGCGAAGGCGTCTCGGCGCGGGGATAATCGAGCCGCAAATCCTTGCGCAGCGTCAGGCGGAAGCGGCCCTGCAGCGCGGTCTCGATTGCGGTGACGCAGACCTCGCCGTCGCCTTGCACGCCATGGCCGTCGCCGCAGGAAAACAGCGCGCCCGGCACGAACACCGGCAGATAGAGTTTCGCGCCCGGCGTCAGTTCCTTGTTGTCGAGATTGCCGCCCATCGCACGTGGGATCAGCGAGGTGATGCGGCCCCAGGCAGGCGGCGGCGCCACGCCCATCACGCCGAAAAACGGTTTTAATGGCAGATCGAGTCCCCATGGCAGCCGGCCCACCATCCGCTTCAAGTCAAGCGGAATGTTCAGCAACCGTGTTTCATGAAAATCATCGGGCAGCGTGCCGGCGAGCGGCCGGATCATATTGTAACCCCAGTCCTGCCGGAGGCTGATGTCGAGAATCTCGACCTCCAGCACATCGCCGGGCTCGGCGCCCTTGATCGCGACTGGACCGGTCAGGATATGACCCGGCACCATCCGCTCGTTTTTGCCGTGAACTTCGAAAAGTTCGGGCGGGACGTGGAATTTGTTGCGGTCCGGCACCACGTCGGGACCGCCGCTGATGGTGTCAATGGTCACTTCATCGCCGCTATCGATGGTGAGGACGGGTTTCAGCTTGGCTTCGAAAAAGCCCCAATGGCAGGTCTCGGGGCTGGAATGCAGATGATGATGGGTCATGAAGGGGCTTTCTCATCTCTATTCGTCATTGCCGGGCAGTCTGCTTTGCGCAGACTACGTAAACCTGTCTGCGCTCCCGGCAATCCATCTTCCTTGAAAAAATTCATTTTGCGAAGAGAGATGGATACGCGGGTCAAGCCCGCGTATGACACTGAATACGAGGTTTGACGCAACGTCCATCCGAAAGAGAATTCCCTTGTTTTTTTTGCTCTCCAAGACACTCGGCATCATGCTGTTGCCGACCAATTTCCTGATCGGCGTCGGCCTTGTCGGCGTCATATTGCTGGCGACGCGGTTTGCGCGCCTTGGTCGCAATCTCGCGGTCGCGTCAGTCGTGCTGCTGGCGATCTGCGGATTTTCGCCGCTCGGAAATTGGCTGCTTTATCCGCTGGAGCAGCGGTTTCCGCCCTGGGATGCCGCACGCGGCGCGCCGGACGGAATCATCGTGCTCGGCGGATCGATCCATTCGGATGTTTCGGCCGAGCGCGGAACGCCGGTGGTCGGGAGCGCAGCTGACCGCATTATCGCCGCCGCGGCGCTTGCGCAACGCTATCCGAATGCGCGCGTTGTGTTTACCGGAGGCAGCGCGAATTTGCTCGCGAACGATGCCAGGGAAGCCGACTACGCCGGCGCCATCTTCGAAAACCTCGGTATTGCAAAATCGCGGCTGATCATGGAACGGCGTTCACGCAACACCCAGGAGAACGCCGAATTCTCGAAAGCGCTGGTGGCACCGAAAGCGGGCGAGCATTGGCTATTGGTGACATCGGCTTTCCACATGCCGCGATCGGTCGGCCTGTTTCGAAAGGCCGGATTTGCCGTCGAGCCCTATCCGGTCGACTGGCGGGTCGGCGGGCGCGCGGACCTCTTCGCGTTTGCGAACTTTGCGATTGACGGGCTGACGCAAACCGACATTGCGGTGCGCGAGTGGATAGGCCTCTTGGCTTACAGATTAACCGGCAAGATCGATGATTTGCTGCCGGGACCGGCCGCGAAGTAGAAGCAACTGTCGCAACCGGCCATCAATCGGACTAGAATTAAGGCAACCCGCGCGCTCGGCCCGCCGATTTCTGGAGTTTACGCCCATGCAACAGCAAACGCCGCCGGAACAGTTCGATCTGCCCGGCATGGTCGCCGATCTGAACAATCTGCTTCGCCTCAAGACCACCGTGATCGGCATGAAAATGTTTGCGTCGGTGGATGAAATGGCGGCCATTCCAAAAATCCGGCGACCGACCGCGGTTCACACCACCGACCAGATCGTCAGCATGGCCTCGCGGCTCGGCTGGACGGTGGGTATCACCGCCGACGATCTCGTAGGCGCGCAGTGCCGCGCCGTGATTGGGCTAGCGCCGCAGGATGAGAAGTGGCTCGCCGGTGAAGCCTATGTCGGCGTCTGGCACGAGAACGCGGAGGATGCGCGCAAGCGCCAGCAGGCGCTGGACGTCGTTCCGCACGGCCGATACCAGGCGCTGGCGGTGAGCCCGCTATCGAGCGGAAGGTTGAACCCGCCGGATATTTGTCTGGTCTATGCGACGCCGGGTCAGATGATCATTCTGATCAACGGCCTGCAATATACCGGCTACAAGAAATTCGAATGGGGCGTGGTCGGCGAAACCGCGTGCGCGGATTCATGGGGGCGGGCGCTGAAAACCGGTGAGCCCAGCCTGTCGCTGCCATGCTTTGCGGAGCGGCGTTATGGCGGGGTGCCGGATGAAGAGTTGCTGATGGCGATGTCGCCGGCACATCTCGCCAAGGCAATCACGGGCATGAAAGCGCTGGCAAAGAATGGCCTGCGCTATCCGATCGCGCCCTATGGCATCCAAAGCGACGTGCGCGCCGGCATGGGTGTTTCCTACGCCAAAAAATAGATGCTATCCAACCCGGCCCGGCGCCAGCCAACATTTCACTCCAGGGATCAGAAGATGAAATCTTCGTCGAAGTTCGACATCGTTGTCTATGGCGCTACCGGTTTTACGGGCCAGCTCGTCGCCGAATATCTCGCCGCGCATTATGCCGGCAAGAGCGATCCGAAATGGGCGATGGCCGGACGCAGCCCGGAAAAACTCGCTTCCGTGCGCGACGCGATCGGCGCGCCGGCCGACACGGCTTTGATCCAGGCCGACGGCAGCGATCCGGCGTCGCTGAGGGCGATGATCGACCAGACCAACGCGGTCGTCTCAACCGTCGGCCCGTATCAGCTCTACGGCTCCGAACTGGTCGCGGCGTGCGCTGCATCCGGCGCCGACTACCTCGATCTCTGCGGCGAGCCGGTGTGGATGCGGCAGATGATCGACGCGCACGAGGCGACGGCGCAATCGAGCGGCGCCAGGATCGTCTTTTCCTGTGGCTTCGATTCGCTGCCCTTCGAGCTCGGCGTGTTCTTTTGTCAGGAGACGGCCAAGAAAACCCTGGGCGCACCGGTCAGCCGCGTCAAAGGCCGTGTCCGCGACATCACGGCAACCGTTTCGGGCGGCACGGTGGCCAGCATGAAGGCGAGCTTCGCGGCCGCCGCCAAAGACCTGAGCCTGGTTGCGCTACTCCGGAGTCCGTTCGCCTTGACGCCGGGTTTTGAGGGTCCAAAGCAGCCGCCGGGCAACAAGCCGCTGTTCGATCAGGATCTCGACGCATGGACCGCGCCGTTCGTGATGTCGACTATCAATACCCGCAGCGTCCACCGCTCGAATTTCCTGACGGACTTTCCCTACGGCCGGGATTTTGTCTACGACGAGATGGTGCTGACAGGTCCGGGCGAGAAGGGTGAAGCCGAAGCCAGGCGCGTTGCTGCCGCTAATCTGGACAAGGTCGGTCCCGGCGCCCCGAAGCCAGGCGAGGGGCCGTCGAAAGAACAACGCGAGACTGGCCACTATGATCTTCTGTTCGTCGGTCTCGCGCCGGACGGACGGCAAATTCGCGTCGCCGTCCGCGGCGACCGCGATCCCGGTTATGGTTCGACCGCAAAGATGATCGCGGAATGCGCGATCTGCCTGCGCGAATCGCCGGATGTCAAAGCCGGCATCTGGACGCCCGGCGCTGCCATGGGTAACCGGCTGATCAAGCGGCTGGTCGATCATGCCGGCCTGAGCTTTGAGGTGGAGAAATAGGTCTCCGGATCACGCCGCGCGAGCGTCGTAGGAGTACATCCAGCTCTGCCCCTTCGACGCGAGCGGGATCAGCATCTTGAACATCCGATTGCGGAGCCAGGCCCCAGTCGCGCTGAATTCGCCCTTCTGGTTGCCATTGCGGCGGGCGGCGAGGAACTGAAGGCGATAATCGAGGCGCAGAAGAGCAAGCGCGCCAAGGAGCGTGTCAAGGCTACGAAGCCTGCGCGGGCGCCATGAGCGGCTGGTCAGGGGCCGTCTTGTAGGCCTGCGCGGCGGCGAACATCCCCCACATCGCCCCCAGCATCATCCAAAAATGCCGCCAATGGTCGGTGTCGATCACAAAGCTCTCGCCGACCGTGCCGAGGAACGCCGCGAAGATCGCAAGATAAGCGCGCTGCCAGGGCACGCGCACGAAGACGTGGCGGAATCCCATGATCACCGTGACGAACACCAGCGCCGGATAGCAGACGCCGGAGAGCCAGCCGCCGGACATGAAGGCGTTCAGATAGGAGTTGTGGGTGTCCTCGGGGAAATAATTGTGGAACTGCAGCGGGCCGATGCCGAAAGGAAGCTCGAGCGCCATCTGCGCGCCGAGGATATGCCGGCCGAAGCGGCCGAAGCGGCCTTCGTCATAGCTTTGATCGAAGCTCGCGCGCTGTTTGAACATCTCGCTGATGGTATCGAACGACAACAGCACCGCGATCAGCATCACCACGACGATGACCGCGACCACCGACATCACGATGATCCGCGAGCGTTGTCCCCGCGATTGGCTGGTCAGGACCATCAGCGCCAGCATGAAGGCCGACGTGATGGCGAGCCCACCCCATGCCGCGCGCGAAAACGCCAGCAGGATTGCCAGCGCCATGATCGCAAGCGCGATGGCGCAGCGGAACGATTTTGCGAAGTGGTCGGAGACGACGCTCTGCAAGACGAACAGCGAGGGAAGGATCAAAAACGCACCCAGCACATTCGGATCCTTGAAAGTGCCGCGCGTCCGCTCATACAGCGTCAGCAGGTCATGGCCGCCGGGGACGAGGTTGAAATAGCCGGCGATGCCCGCGATCGCCGCGATCATCCCGCCGACGATCAGACCGCGGCGCAGCATGTCGAGCCTGGCTTCGGTATCTTCTGACACCACCATCGCGAAGAACATCACGGTGACCGCCATGTACCAGGAGGTCGCGATCCAGTTCGCGACCTCGGGCTTGTCAAAGAACGGGATCGCGCCGATGCAATAGCCGAAATTCAACAGGACCAGCAGCAGCAACAACGGCATGAACACCAGCCGCAGCCGCAAGCCCGTTGCAAAGAAGACGATGGTGGCGGAGAGCGTCACCAATTCGTAGGGGCTCGGCTCGATGAAGACGATCGCGCCGCTTGCCCCGACCAGCCACACCAGCGCGCGTTGCAGCGCGACCAGGCGCGGCGCCGTTACCGATAACGGGAAGTCTCCGGCTGTCGCCGCATACGCCATCACACACTCTTACGCAACGCAACTCGCAAACCAACGCTTGAGCGGGATGCTCATAATCTTTTGGCTTTGAGCATGATCCTTTCGAAAAACCGGTGCGCACTTTTCCGGATCATGCTCAGTAGGCGTTCTCGTTCTTCGTCATCAGCGCCAACGGCGTCTTGAGAAGAATGTAGAGATCGAACAGCACCGACCAGTTCTCGATGTAATAGAGATCGAACTCGACGCGCTTCTGGATCTTCTCTTCGCTGTCGACTTCGCCGCGCCAGCCATTGATCTGGGCCCAGCCGGTGATGCCGGGTTTGACGCGGTGACGCGCGAAATAGCCGTCGACAGCCTCGTCGAACAGCCGGCTCTGCAATTTGCCTTGCACGGCGTGCGGACGCGGGCCGACCAGCGACAAGTTGCTCTTGAACACGACATTGAAAAGCTGCGGCAGCTCATCGAGGCTGGTCTTGCGGATGAAGCGCCCGACGCGGGTGACGCGGGGATCGTTCTTGGTCACGACCTTGGAGGCCGTCGGGTCCGCTTGATGGTGATACAGCGAGCGGAACTTGAAGACGTCGATGCGCTCGTTGTTGAAGCCGAATCTTTTCTGGCGGAACAGCACCGGACCCGGGCTGTCGAGTTTTATGGCAAGTGCGACCAGCGCCATCACCGGCAGCGCCAGCAACAGAATGAGGCCGCCGCCGACATGGTCGAACAGCCCCTTCATCACCAGGTCCCAGTCGGTGATCGGCGCCTCGAATACGTCGAGCATCGGCACCTTGCCCAGATACGAATAGGAGCGGGGACGGAAGCGCAGCTTGTTGGTGTGGGCGGAAAGCCGGATATCGACCGGCAGCACCCACAATTTCTTCAGCATTTCGAGAATCCGCGTCTCCGCCGAAATCGGCAGCGCGAACAGCACGAGGTCGACGCGGGTGCGGCGGGCGAATTCGACGATATCGTCGACCTTGCCGAGTTTCGGGCTCCCGGCGCAGGTTTCCAGCGCGCGGGCATCGTTGCGGTCATCGAACACGCCGAGAACATCTATGTCAGAGTCGTCCTGGACATTGAGCGCTTCGATCAGCTGTTCGCCGGTCTGGTCGGAGCCGACAATGATGGTACGGCGGTCGAGCCGGCCCTCCCGCGCCCAGCCGCGCACCATCGCGCGCAGGAACAATCGCTCGGCGATCAAGCCGGCGAGGCCGACGCAGAAAAACGCCGAGAGCCAAAGCCGCGATACTTCGCCGCCAAGCTTGGCAAAGAACGAGGCGCCGATGAATAGCAAGAAGACAAACGCCCAGGACGATATCATCCGCGTCATCTGACGAAGCTGACCGCGAAACATCTGGACTTCGTAGATATTGGCGGCCTGGAAGCAGACCACGGCAGTCGCCGTCATGGCGATGATGGCCGCGACATATTCCCAATGGAAGCCGGAGAGCGTCACCACGTAACCCAGATAGAGCGCGATGCCGACGAAACTGAGCAGCACGAAATCGGCGAGGCGCACGGCGCCCGCGATCACGATTCCCGAATAGGCCCGGCGCACTTTCCGGTTGGTGACGGCAAGCGCTGCAGGCGACAGCCGCCGGCGCCGTTCGATGGGCGGACCATCCGTCGAGGAAGCCGCGGCATCTAACATGGATCGTGCGTTGATCGGTTCCACTGTACCCAAATCCGTATCCCGCGCAGGCAAATAGGCATGCGCGCATCGAGGCGGAATTCCCCGGCCTTCGGATTAGCGGACAAATCGGAAGAAACTGTTATCGTGGTAAAGAACGGTTAACGATCGGCAAACGCCTCGCCGTAGCCTGCCAAAACTCCCTCGACCATCGCCTTCTGCGAGAAATGCGTGAGCACTCTCTCGCGGAGCGATTTTGTACGCGCCAGCCCGGCGTCGGGATTGTCGAGCGCTGTCTCGATCGCGTCCGCCATCGCACCGGCGCTGTTGGGGGCGAACAGCCCGTCGGTGTGGGAGCCGAAAATCTCCGGGATGCCGCCGACATTGGCCGCCACCATCGGAATTCCCGCCGCGGCGGCCTCGATCACGACATAGGGCATCGAATCCCCGCGGGAGGGAACCACCAGCACCTTGCCTTTCGAGAACCCGTGGCGCGCCTTAACATGGCCGATGAAGCGCGCGGCCTGGCCAAGGCCGAGCCCTTGGATTTGCGCCTTGAGCGTTTCCAGTTCCTCGCCGTCGCCAGCGAGCGTCAGCGTGACGCGTTTGCCGTCGGCATGCAGCCGCGCGACCGCGTCGATCAGGAGGTCGGCGCCCTTGATGTGCCTGAACTCACCGACATAGACGATATCGGTGGCGTCGTCGGCTCGGGCGACGGGATCAAACTCCGCCGCGGTCACGCCATTAAAAACACAGCGCACCAGCCCGCTTGGCGTGCCGATGGTGCGCTGATAGGTGTCGCGGGCGAAGGCGCTTTCGAACAGGAACAGATCGGTCGAGTTCATCAGCGCGCGCTCGAGCCGGCTGTAGAGCGCGCCCTTCAGCGTCTCGAGCGGATAGTGCAACGAGCCGCCATGCGGCGTATAGACCCGGATAGAATTTTTTGAGCGCGGTTTCATGCGAGTGAAGGCGCCGGCTTTGGCGCCGTGTCCGTGCAGGACATCCGGCTGCAACCGCCGGACCAGGCCCATGAAGCGGGCCCACACCAGAATGTCCGTCGGATAGGGTTCACGGTGAATGGCGATGCGATAAAGCCCAAGCTTCAGGCGGGGCGCGATTTCCTTGAGCGCCGCCTCGGCGCGCGCGCCGCCGGTCAGGCTGTCGGCGATGATGCCGATGTGATGGCCACGGTCGGCCTGTCCGTTGGCGAGGTCGAGGATGTGGCGGAAGATTCCGCCGACCGGCGCGCGCACCGCGTGCAGGATACGAAGCGGCCGATCTGTGATCATGGGCATGATCAGAACCAGCGTTCGCCGACCAGGATGCTATCGCCCGCGCACAAGCAGCCCGGGAGGACGAGCGCAGCGGACAGACAGAGGATCTCGGCGCGCACGCCTCGCATCAGACAACCCAGGGGAAGTGTTGATTCCGATTTAGGACTTTCATGGTTAACAAAGCATGACGGTGTCGGCCAGAGCGCCCGATGCCACGGCACAAGTCCGCCGAATTAACCCAGCGGCAACCTTAATGGAGTGTAATCGCGCAAGGTTTGGTAGGGCTGCCGAGTCTTCCGGGAGTGTGCGATGGGTTTAGCGTTTTGGCGTACGGCGATGGGCAGGGCTCCCGTCGAGAGGGTCATCGCCAAGCCGGCGTCAGCTTCCCATAAGCCGGCCGCGGCGGCCTCCTCGGGCGATCTGGATTTGCACGCGCTCGGCCAGGCGCTGATGCGCAAGCGGGGCTGGATCATCGTTCCGACGGTCATCGCCTTGGTGCTCTCGCTCGCTGCCGTCAATCTGGTCACGCCGCGATATAAATCCGAAGTGCGCATCCTGATCGACGGGCGCGAGAACGTGTTCCTGCGGCCGAATGGCGAGCGCAATGATGAACGCACCGCGCTCGATGCCGAGGCCGTTACCAGCCAGGTCCAGCTATTGCTGTCGCGCGATCTCGCGCGCGACATCATCAAGAAGAACAAGCTCGCCGAGCGGCCCGAGTTCGATCCGGTGCTGCAGGGCCTTTCGCCGGTAAGATCGCTGCTGGCGCTGTTCGGCATCGGCCGCGATCCGTTCTCCCTGACCCCGGAAGAGCGCGTGCTGGAGGCGTATTTTGATCGCTTCACCGCCTATGCGGTCGATAAATCGCGCGTCATCGTCGTCGAATTCCAGTCCCGCGATCCGGATCTGGCCGCACGCGTCGCCAATTCGATCGCCGAAGGCTATCTGGTGCTGCAGCAGAATGCGCGGCAGGAGCAGGCCAAATCCGCGAGCCTTTGGCTTTCAGGCGAGATCGACAATCTGCGCAAGAAGGTTTCCGAGGCGGAATCCCGGGTTGAGGATTTTCGCTCGAAATCGAGCCTGTTCGTCGGCACCAACAACACCACGCTGTCGAACCAGCAGATGGGCGAACTGAACACCCAGCTCAACAACGCGCGCGCGCTGAGATCCGACGCCGAATCGAAAGCGCGGCTGATCCGCGAGATGCTCCAGAGCGGCAAGCCGATCGAGGCGTCGGAAGTGCTCAACTCCGAACTGATCCGCAGGCTCTCCGAACAGCGCGTCACGCTACGGGGCCAGCTTGCCGAGCAGTCCTCGACGCTGCTCGACAACCATCCGCGCATCAAGGAGCTGAAGGCGCAGCTGGCTAATCTCGACGGGCAAATTCGCGATGAAGCCAGCAAGATTTCCCGTTCGCTCGACAACGACGCGCGCATTGCCGGCAGCAGGGTCGAGGGCTTGAGTTCCAGCCTCGAGCAATTGAAGAAGCAGGCGACCTCAACCAACGGCCAGGACGTCCAGCTTCGCGCGCTGGAGCGGGAAGCCAAGGCCCAGCGCGACCTGCTGGAATCCTATCTCGCGAAATACCGCGAGGCCAACACCCGCGAGACCATCGACGCCGCGCCCTCGGACGGACGCATCATTTCCCGCGCCACCGTTTCCAACGAGCCGGCGTATCCGAAGAAGCTGCCGATCGTGCTGATCGCGACGCTGGCGACGTTGATGCTGACTTCAGGCTTGATCGCAACCGGCGAGTTGCTGCGCATGACCGCGCCGCGCGCCGCGGCGGCGATCGCGTCCTCGCTGGCTCCGGTGCGCGCGCCTGCTACGGCCACGGTCGCCGCCGCCGATCCCGCACCAGCGTTCGCAGAACCGCGCCCCGAGATCAGGCGGCAACCAGCCGTCGATATTCCGGCCGAGCTTGACGAAATCGAACAGCTCGCCGATGACTTGCGCGGCGCCGGCGAAGCGGCCCGCAAGGTCACGATCCTCGGCACGGCTTCGAGCGAGAGCATCACATTGACGGCGCTGACGCTGGCGCGCCTGATCGCGCGTCACGCGCGCGTCGTGGTGGTCGATCTGTCGGCGTCTTCGCCGGCGATGTCGGCCGTATCGGTCGATCAGGCAGCTCCGGGGCTCGCGGAATTGATGCTCGGCGAAGCTTCGTTTTCGGCAATCATCACCAGGGACCGGCTGTCGCGGGTTCATCTCGTCAACGCGGGTCGTCCGGGCTTTGACCGCGCCTTGTTGCAGTCACCGCGGCTCACGCTCGCGATCGATGCGCTGAAGCGCGTCTACGACCACGTGCTGCTCGACGCAGGCGCCGCTTCCGATCTGCCCGCGGAGCTCCTGACGGCGCAGGCCCGTGCCGTGGTGGTTCCGGACGCCTCGATGGCCCCTGATGCTCGCGCCGTGATGTGCGATCAGCTGAAGGCGGTTGGCTTTAGCGAGGTGACGATGCTGAGCAAGCCGGCGCAGCCGTCGGACGCGGTCGAACCGGGTCCACGGGTGGTGGCGGCCTGAGAGCGGCCATCGCTTCAGTGTGGGGAATCGCTTCATTCAGCGGTGCAGCGCGCCGCGCAGCTTTTGCGCCAAACCAAGCAGCGCCTGATTATGCTTGACCAGATA
The DNA here is from genome assembly GCA_036513695.1 of Bradyrhizobium sp. Classification (GTDB taxonomy): domain Bacteria; phylum Pseudomonadota; class Alphaproteobacteria; order Rhizobiales; family Xanthobacteraceae; genus Bradyrhizobium. Next base: position 11,271 of record DATBYN010000445.1, read on the forward strand.
CTTGGCGCGGTTGATGCCTGACATCGCCGATGCCGCGAGCTGACCGCGCGGGCTGAGCGGGATGAAACAATCGAAGATCGGCTCGTCGTCCTTGCAGAAGAACCGCTTGTAGTCGTCCGATCCTATTCCAAAATCGATGGCGCGATAGCCGCGCCCGGCATAGTGGTCGACGATGTCGCGCATCAGGATCAGTCCGGGGCTAAAGCGCGCATTGGCCGACATCGTGTAGGTGTTGAACATCATCGAAAACCGATGGCCGTCGGCGACGCCGGCAAAGATCGCTATCACTTCATCGTCGCACTCAAGCGCGTGGATGTCGATGATATGACCGCCGCCGGCAAGCTTTGCCATGCAGGCGGTACGAACAAATTCCTCGACGCCGGGGTCGGCGAACACATTGGGAAGTTTCTGCTCCGCCATCCGCCGTGGCTTCATCAGGAAGAACCAGTCGAGCAATCGTTTGATCTCGGCGTCGCTTGCGGCGGCACCGTAACGATAGCCCGGCAGCTTTTGCAGCTTGCGTTCCTTGGTCTTGAGCCGGCGGCGAAACGAGTTGCTGATCCGTGCCGTGGGCGGCGCGTCCGGCACCATCGCGAGTAGCGGGCAATCATTGGCCGATGCCTGGTGCGGCAGCGCGGCAAATGGGTTCGGCACATCCCGCCAGCGCAGCGGCTGCTGGGCAAGCGCCAGCACGTCGGCAGATGACCGCTCGCGGATCTCCGAGATCAGCGTCTCGAGATCGACGGCGGTTGCCTCGGTGGCAAAATTCCTGTCCCACAGCCCCATGTTGAAGGTTGAGTGCTTGCCGCCCATGAAGCAGGCGATGCGAATGCCGTATTCTCGGCCGAGCGCGAGCGGCAGCAGTAATAGCGGCCGGCGCTCGGCGTCGTAGGCGACGACGATGAAGGGCAACAGGCCCTCGCGCTCGCCGACCCGCCGTTGCCAGGGCTCGAGGAAATCGAAGCGCTGATAAGGCGTAGAGAAATGTTGCTGATCTTCCAGTCCGCGCCAGATCGCCTCGGCACGGCTCAGATCGTGGAGTATGTCTATGCTGGCGATGTGGCTTGGCTTCGACCAGGCTTTTGCTTCCGCCGTCCGGCTTTCGATCGCGGCAGCCATGGTCATTGCAAAACCTGTCCACAGGGAATTGTCTGCGTTTTTTGCCCTTGGCCGACCTTTGCAAAGAAATGTCAACAAAGAGTAATGACAATGCGGCCGGGGCGAGCCGGAAATCGCCGTATGTATTAAGAGGCGAGACGTTGCCATCCGACCACCCAATGTTGACGCGCTTGAGGCTCGAGCTCGCCTATTTCAGCGGCGTTCCCTGGCTAAGGGGACGGAGAGCCGGCGGCGCCGGTGTGGTACTGCGGTTCGAGCGCGTGCGTCGGCGGAAACCAGCGCGGTTTCAGCCGCTCGAGTCTCACGAAATCACACCCGAATTTCTTGATCGAACGATCCGGGCGCTGAAGCGCTGGAAATACGACATCGTCTCAATGGACGAGGCTTGCCAGAGAGCCGTGACGCTGGCGCAGCGGAGGCGATTTGTCTGCCTGACGTTCGACGGCGCCTACAAGGACGTGATGAGTTCGGCCTATCCGGTACTGTCGCGACACGGCATTCCCTCCACCGTGTTTGTGCCGACCGCATTCCCGGACGGGCTCGGCGAGGCGTGGTGGCTGGCTCTCGAAGCGGTGATCGCGCGCGAAAATCGCCTCAGCCTGGTGATGGATCGGAACGAGCGGCGTTTCGATATTGCGACGCCTTCCGAGAAATATCAGCTCTATGATTTCCTTGCCGGCTGGATGCGTACGCTCGCTCCGGCGGATCTCTCGACGGCGATCAAGGATCTCTGCTCGCGATATTCGGTCGATCTCGCAGGCTTGACGCGCGACACCTCGATGAGCTGGGACGATCTGACGACGCTCGCGGCCGACCCGCTGGTGACGTTCGGAAGCGCGACCGTGAATTATCCGGTGCTGTCGAATTTGAAAAACGCGGTGGCATTGCGGGAGATAACGATGGGCAAGGCGGTCGCGGAAGCCGCGTTCCACCGCGACGTCAGGCATTTCGCCTATCCGTTCGGCGATCGCGCGGCGTTTCAAAGGCTGCATGTCCTGATGGCCACGGAGGCCGGTTTCACCAGCGCGGCGTCGGCAATACCGGGTATCGTGCAAGCGGAAGGCCGAACCAATCTGCACGCGCTTCCGCGCATCGCCTGGGACGGACGGCAGCGCTCGCTGCGCGTCATGCGCGTGGTGCTTTCCGGCTTTACATTTCCGCCGGTACAGCCGACCCGTACCAGTCCGGCTAGGCGTCAGGACGCGCCATCCAGCTGACGATCGGCATCGCCGGCAGCACCCATCCGATCCCGGCCACGACATAGAAGATCGCCTGCAGCAGGCCGGAATTCGCAAGCCAGGGCGTCTGCGCCACCGTCATTCCCAGCAGCGACCACACCACCACCAGCAACAACAGGAAAATGGTTCCGAAGAATTTGCGGGTGCGTATGGTCATGACAGAAATGTGCGGCTCGCTCTCGGTCGCGCGGCTTGCGCGCGGGAAGGGGCGGACTATAAGGTGTGCACAAATTCAATCAAGCGCAGCCTCGATGACCGCTGTTCCCTTACGACATGCCCCTGACAACCGCGCCGTCCGCTGGTGGCTGGTGACGATCGTGGTCCTGATCGCGATCATGGCGCTGGTCGGCGCCGCGACGCGTCTCACCGAGTCCGGTCTTTCGATTGTCGAGTGGAAGCCGGTTAGTGGCGCACTGCCGCCGCTCAATGCTGCGCAATGGCACGACGCGTTCGAGGCTTACAAAGCCATCCCGCAATACCGCGAACTCAACGCCGGCATGACGCTCGGCGAGTTCAAGACGATCTTCTGGTGGGAATGGACCCACCGGCTGCTCGGGCGGGCGATCGGGGTTGCGTTTCTGCTGCCATTCCTCTGGTTTCTCTGGCGCGGAGTTTTGAGCGCGGATCTCAGACTCCGCTTGTGGCTGATCTTCGGTCTCGGCGCGCTGCAAGGTGTGGTCGGCTGGTGGATGGTGGCATCGGGGCTTTCGGAGCGCGTCGAGGTTTCGCACTATCGGCTTGCCACCCATCTGATGCTGGCGCTTTTGATTTTCGCAGGCATTGTCTGGACGCTGCGGCGATTGACGGACCGCTCTCCAACAAGCGCATCCTTGCGGTTGAAGATCACCGGTGTGGCTCTCTTGGTGCTGACCTTCGTGCAGATTTATTTCGGTGCGCTGCTGGCAGGTCTGCGCGCCGGACGCGTCTACAATACCTGGCCCGAGATCGACGGGGCGTTGATTCCATCCGCTGGCCGCCTGTTCTTCGATGAGCCGTGGTGGCGCAATCTGTTCGACAACTCGCTCACCGTGCAGTTTGAACATCGCATGGTCGCCTATGCATTATTTGTGCTCGCAATCCTTCATGCGGTCGACGCGGTGCGCTCGCGCGCCGGGGCCGCGGCCAGCGGAGCGTTGTGGCTGGCGTCGGCGGTGACGCTGCAGGCGGTTTTGGGCATTCTGACGCTGCTCAATCAGGTTCCTATCGCCCTCGGTTTGGCACATCAGGCCGTTGCGATGTCGGTCCTGACGCTTGCGATCTTTCAGGCCGAACGATTGGCCGCGCGGCAGGTCGATCCCGAGCATGTCGGCGTGCGGCTGGCAGCCGCGCGTTAGCAATAGCCGTAGACACCGCAGGCGTAGGGCAGGCGATCCCAGTAATTGACATACGGCCCGCCATCGTAGGGGCCTTCATATTCGTAGCTGTAACGCGATCCATAATAACCGGGCAGCGTTGATGCTCCCGGGAGCAGCGGCGTGCCGAACCATGGGGCGACGTATGGCACGCCAACGTAAGCCGGCGTGAACAGCGCCTCCTCATGGGCGTAGTATCGGCGGGGATAAGGATACGGCGCTTCGTACGAAATGGTCGTTCTGAAATTGTAGTGCGGCCGCGGAAGTCCCGGGGGCAAGATCACCGTTGTTCGGTGCCAGCCGCGACGGATGAGCGTGCGGTCTGCAGCCACCGCTGACCCGGTGACCGCTACCGCGACGAGCAAAGCAATCGCAAAGCGCAACATCGGCTGCTCCGAAGGATGGTTGCTTACGCGACCAGCGCCTGCTCCAGATCGGCGATCAAATCTTCCTTGTCCTCGATGCCGATCGACAGCCGCACCACGTCGGGGCCGGCGCCCGACTTGATCTTGGCGGCATCGTCGAGCTGGCTGTGGGTTGTGGAGGCCGGGTGAATCACGAGCGAGCGGGTGTCGCCGACATTGGCGAGATGCGAAAACAGCTTCAGGTTCGACACCAGATTAACGCCGGCCTCGTAGCCGCCCTTGAGGCTGAAGGTGAACACGGCGCCGGCGCCCTTCGGCGCATATTTGCGCGCGAGGTTGTTGTATTTATCCCCCGCAAGGCCGGCGTAATTGACCGATGCCACCGCGGCATGGCCGGACAGGAATTCCGCGACCGCTTTGGCGTTCTCGCAATGCTTTTGCATGCGCAGCGGCAGCGTTTCGATGCCGGTGAGAATCATAAACGCGTTGAACGGCGATAGCGCTGGGCCGAGATCGCGCAGGCCCAGCACGCGGCAGGCGATC